>JAGZCC010000004.1 GCA_018369555.1 Thomasclavelia spiroformis | reverse complement strand
TGCAAAAGATGTTCTTGCAAAAGCAATCGCTAACTTACAAACAGTAAAAACACCAGTAAATAATGGTGATACAACTGTAAGTGTAAAAACAGGTGATGAAAGCTTAGTTGGAATGTTAGCAGGAATTGCTTTATTAAGTGTTGCTGGATATGCATTGTTAAGAAGAAAAGAAGATTAATTTGATAAAAACGACACTTTATTATGAAGTGTCATTTTTAAAATATTAAATTTTTATCATTTTACTGTACTAGTATATTTTTTTTACATATAATCAAATAAAAAGGGGGTAATTATAATGATAGATGGACATATGCATTTAGAATATGGGGATTTAAGTAAAGAATATGTTTTAGAATTTGTAAATGCGGCAGTAAAAAAAGGTCTAAAAAAGATTCAAATATTGGATCATACCCATCGTTTTGTTGAATTTGAACCAATATATGAAGAGTTAAAAGAAGAACCGTTACAAAAAAAATGGTTAGAAAATAAAGCAATGAAATTTAGAGATAGTTTAGATGATTATGATCGTTTAATTAAAGAAATGAAAGATATGGATTTACCAATAGAGGTCTCTTTTGGGTTAGAAATATGTTATGTATCTAAATATAAAGATTATATTCGAAATATTTTAAAAAATCATGAATATGATTTTATTGTTGGGGCAATTCATTCAATTGATGGAAAATTATATGATATGAATTTTTCAAAAGAAATTTTATGGAATAAATATAATATTGATGATATTTATAAAAGATATTATGAATTAGTATTTGATTTAGTTAAATCTGATTTATTCACACAATTAGCTCATCCAGATACAATTAAGATGTTTAATTATTATCCTAAATATGATTTAACTAAAACTTATCATCAGTTAGCGAAGTTATTAATCGAACATAATGTCATTGCTGAAAATAATACAGGTTGTTATTATCGCTATAATCATAAAGATATTGGATTGAGTGATGAGTTGTTAAAGATATTTAAGGAACACAAAGTTAAGTTAATTACAGCTAGTGATGCTCACCATCCTGAGCATGTAGGAACTAATATTATTGATGTTTATGAAAAAACGATGAAATAGACTTATTGTCTATTTCTTTTATTTTAAATTAAAAATAGAAGTACATATTTTATGATAAATATTAAAAAGAGACTTCTTTAAATGGCTGATAATAACCATTATTTTTTGAAATCTCTTATTTTTTATTATCTATTATCGAGTAAGAAATTATTTTAATAGTTTTATTTTCTAAAATATTTATTTTTTCCAAAAACGAGATATTAATTTAAAATCGTTTTCACTATAATCGATATCAAAAGTTTTGTTCGTTTTTAAATCTAAAAGTGTAGCTTTTTTATTGATAACATCTACTAATTTATTTTTGTCATATAGTAAAATAGAAATATATCCATCGTATCTTTTGTTATCATCAACATCTTTGATTAAATCAATGCTTATTTTCTTTTCATCAGTGTAGTTAATTGTAGTATTAGTACTATAGTCTGTAAATTGAGTGACGGAATCAATCCTTTTGGTATAGAAATTATAATCAGAAATTTTATGATCTTTATTTTTTTCGATTATAATAACGCCCTGATTGTTTGGAAATAAATTCTCGCAAGTTTCTTTTAAAGTGTCATTGTTTAATGATGTGTAAACATTTATCGTATCATCTGAATTATTTGTGATAAGATAGACATATTTATCATTTAATTCATATGATTTAACATCAAGTGTTTCTTTTTTATTAAAAAATACAAGAAACATTGAAAGTATCAATATTAAAGCAAAACCGATCAATACTATCATCTTTTTCATATTATCGCCCCTTTTCTTTGATTTGGCCTTTCAAGTATAAATATAGCTTTATCTAAACTGGCTTAATAAAAGAAAATATTATATTACAGATATGATGTTGTTATAATATAAATTTTTATATGAAAGAAATCATTTAAACTTAGAATTTGATTTATTGTATTTTTGTTCTTTTTTAACAATAATATTCATTTGGGCTTTAAGAGTTGTAGTAATTTTAACCTCAATTAAATGGCTTTATAGATTTAGAATCACTAAATATTTTTTTGTTTAAACCGATGATATAAGTAGTTGTATACGAATTATCAATAGACTGTAAAGTAAACATAGACTTTAATTCATATCCAGAAATTTTAATAACATTGCCGTTTTCATTTGTTAATGTAGCAGTTAAATTATTTGAAATAATGTCATCTTTTTTTACTTGTATAGGGCACTAATGCTGTCATAATTGCTTAACTCTAATGCCTTTACATTTGATGGAAATGTAACAAATATATCGATTAATAAACATAAAATGAAAGTAAATAATTTAGTAGTTTTTTCATTTGTATAATTCTTATTTTTACAATAACGTATTGTTTCATATAACTATCAGTTATCTAAATTTATCTTTTTCAAGTATATTTTATCATTAATTTTGTCATGATTAAAGAATAGTAATAATATTTATAAAATTATCACATAGTATTGGAAAAAGCATAGTTTAAATTATGTATAAATAAGAAATAATCTATTTTTAATGATTTTTATGTCTTGATATTCATGTTTTTATTAAAAAAATTGAATAATTGTATACAATTATTATTAAATCGCTTTACAAACAAGATTGTATACAATATAATAAAAGATAATATATGAAAAGGAAGGTATTTATATGACTGAAAAAAGAGTATTTAATTTTTCTGCAGGTCCTTCAACATTACCTGAGTCTGTTTTAGAAAAAGCAGCAAAACAAATGTTGAACTATGAAAATAGTGGGATGAGTGTAATGGAGATGAGTCATAGATCCTCTTCCTACTTAGATATTTTTCAAAAAACAAAAGATTTGTTAAGAAAGGTTATGAATGTACCAGATGATTATAAAATTGTATTTATTCAAGGGGGAGCTACACAACAATTTTCAATGATACCATTGAACTTGTTAAAAAATGGAAAAGCTGATTATATTATTACAGGAGCATTTAGTAAAAAAGCAGCTAATGAAGCTAAAAAATATGGTGAAATTAATATTGCTTATGATGGCAGTGTAAATAATTTTAAACATATACCTACTCAAGATGAGTTGAAATTAGACCCAGAAGCTTCATATGTGCATTTATGTGCTAATAACACAATTTATGGCACAGAATGGAAGTATGTACCAGAAACTAACGGAGTGCCAATTATTGCTGATATGTCTTCAAATATTTTATCAAAGCCAATTGATGTTTCTAAATATGGTATGATTTATGCAGGGGCGCAAAAAAATATGGGGATTGCTGGTTTAGGGGTAGCAATTATTAAAGAAGAATTATTGCAAAAAGTATCAGCAAAAACACCGGTATTATTAGATTATCAATTAATGATCGATAATGATTCGATGTATAATACACCACCAGCTTATGCAATTTATGTTTTAGGTTTAGTATTGGAATGGATTGATAACTTAGGTGGATTAGAAGTTATGGAACAAAGAAATATTAAAAAGGCAAAATTATTGTATGATTATCTTGATAGTAGCGATTTTTATATTTGTCATAGTGATAAAGATAATCAATCTTTAATGAATGTTACATTTACTACACCAAATAAAGATTTAGATGCTAAATTTGTTAAGGAAAGTATTGAAGCAAAAATGACAAATTTAAAAGGGCATCGCTCTGTTGGGGGAATTAGAGCATCTATTTATAATGCAATGCCAATTGAAGGTGTTGAAAAATTGATTGCGTTTATGAAAGATTTTGAAATTGCTAATAAATAGGAGAATGGGTATGTATAACATAAAATTATTAAATAAAATATCAAAAGTTGGATTAGATGATTTTGATGAAGATTACACATATAGTGAAGATATGACTAATGAAGATGCGATACTTGTTAGATCTGCTTCATTACATGATTATGATTTTGGTAAAAATCTAAAAGCAATTGCAAGAGCTGGGGCAGGGGTAAATAATATTCCAATTGATAAGTGTAGTGAAAATGGAATTGTGGTTTTTAATACACCTGGAGCTAATGCTAATGCAGTTAAGGAATTGGTATTATGTGCTTTATTTTTATCATCACGTAAGATAGTTGAAAGCATTCGCTGGGTTGATACTTTAAAAGATGATGAAAATATTGCTAAAACAGCAGAAAAAGGTAAGAGTAATTTTGTTGGACCAGAAATTGAGGGAAAAAAGCTTGGTGTCATTGGATTAGGAGCAATTGGGGTTAATGTTGCCAATGCTGCAATTAAGTTAGGAATGACAGTTATGGGTTATGATCCATATATTGGTGTAAATGCAGCGTGGGCGCTATCTAAACATGTAAAACAAGCTAAAACATTAGAAGAAATTTATAGCGAATGTGATTATATTACTATTCATGTACCAAGCAATGAAGAAACTAAAGGGTTTATGAATGAAGAAGCATTTGCTTTGATGAAAGATGGAGTTAGAATCTTGAATTTTGCTCGTGGTAATTTAGTTAATAATGATGATTTGTTAGTAAATGTTGCTAGTGGGAAAATAAGTAAGTATATTAGTGATTTTGCGGCACCTGAATTAATTGGTAAGGAAAATATCATTATTTTACCTCATTTAGGAGCAAGTACACCGGAGTCAGAAGATAATTGTGCAAAAATGGCAGTTAATGAAATTAAAGAATATTTAGAAAATGGGAATATTATTAATTCTGTTAATTTTCCAGGAGTAAATCAAGCACGTGTTTCTAAGGTTAGATTGTGTATTATTAATAAAAATGTCCCAAATATTTTAGCGAATATTTCTAAATTGTTTGCGGATAATAATTTGAATATCGAAAATATGGTTAATCGTTCACGTGGTGAATATGCTTATACGTTAATTGATACTAATGATGATGTTAATCAAGATATAATTGAAAAAATTGAATCTAGTAAAGGAATTGTTAGTGTAAGAAGTATTGTTGCAAAATAGTTGAATATATAAGTTTAAATAAGTATGATTATTATTGAATAGTTCATGCTTATTTTTTTGTGTTTATGTTGTCTAATTGTGTATTTTATTGTAGTATATAGGAGGTTAGGAAGGGATATTAATGAATTTAAAATTTAAAAATATTACTGTAAAGAAAAAAGTAGCATTAGTTGTAGTATTGTTGGTTTTAATTGTATCGATAATTGTTTGTTATTTTATGTTTAGATGTCCAATTGTTTTTAAACAAGAAAATATTAAGGTAGAAATAAATGAAGAATTTGATACTTTGAAAAATATTGAAAAAGTTAAAAATGGTAATATAAAGGATATTAAAGTAAATACTAAGCAGGTAAAATTTAATAAATTAGGAAAATATAAAATTATTTATACATTTAATGATAAAAATTATGAAGTACCATTAGAAATTGTTGATACTAAAAAACCTAAATTTGATATTGTTGATTTAGATATTGATTTAGGGATGAAGGTTAATGCAAAAGATATGGTAACTAATATAGATGATGCAACAAAAACAAAAGTAAAATTTAAAAAGAACTATAAATTTGATCATGAAGGTAAAACTAATGTTATTGTTCAAGTTATTGATGAAGCTGGAAATGTTAGCGAAAAAAAGGGAAAAGTCAAGTTGTTTAAAGATGATATTGCCCCAAAAATTAGTGGAATTGAAGAAATAACAATAGCTAAAGGTGGAAAGATAGATTATAAATTAGGAATCAGTGTTAGTGATAATCGTGATCCTAATCCTAAATTGAGTATTAACAGCTCAAAAGTTGATGTTAATAAATTAGGGGAATATAAAGCAATTTATACGGTTCAAGATCGTTCAGGAAATAAAGTTGTTAAGGAAAGATTAGTTAAAGTAGTTGAAAAGAAAGAAATTGGAACATTGCAACAAAATAATGAAAAAATTGTTTATTTAACATTTGATGATGGTCCTTCAGAAAATACACAAAAGATTTTAGATATATTGGAGCGTTATAATATTAAAGCAACATTTTTTGTCACAGGAGTAAATCAAAAATACAATTATTTGATACAGGATGCTTATAAACGTGGACATACTATTGGCTTACATACTTATTGTCATGATTATGGGACAGTCTATGCATCAGTAGATGCATATTTTGATGATTTAAATAAGGTAGGCAATATGGTGAAAGATCTGATTGGTTATGTTCCAAGATATATTCGTTTTCCTGGTGGGTCATCAAATACAGTTTCACGTAAATATTCTCAAGGTATTATGACAGTTTTATCAAAAGAGGTAATTAATCGAGGATATCAATATTATGATTGGAATGGAGATTCTACAGATGCTTCTGGTAATAATGTACCAGTTAGTAAATTGATTGCTAATGCAACATCAAGTAAGGCTAATAATATCAATATTCTTTTTCATGATACTAAGGCTAAATCTACTACGGTTGATGCATTATCTACAATAATTGAAAATTATTTAGCTAGAGGATATCGTTTTGAAGCAATTAGTGATAATGCGTTTGTACCACACCAAGGAATTAATAATTAAAATAAATAGTTTGTAACACAATGTACCATTATTTTATCGAATTTTTATAATATTTTAATGAATTAATTTTATAATTATTGGCTATATTATAAATGTAGTCAAGATAAATTTATGTTTTTTATTCCTTTCTCTAAAAATATATAGACTACAAACAGTTTTCCTTTCCCTAATATTAAAAATTTAATTTTTAATAAAAAATGATGTTGATCAATGAACATCATTTTTTCTTTCTAATAATTATATAGGATAAAGCTTATAATACAATATGCCATAATATTACCGATTTTTTTTAATATTTTAATGAATTAATTTTATAATTATTGGCTATATTATAAGTGTAGTCAAAATAGATTTATGTTTTTCATTCCTTTCTCTTAATATATTATAGACTACAAACAGTTTCCCTTTCCCCGAAGTTAAAACTAGTAGCTGATTGCTACTAGTTTTACTTTTATATCAAAAGTGTTATAATGTCTTATTGTAAAAAAAATAAAAATGATCAGTTAGTAAATTAATAGAGATTATAAGATTAAGTGACATGTTATAATATTGATTTAGTAATTATTCTATTTTTATTTATTTGATAAATATATAGGAGGAACTTTATGAAAGAAGAAAAAGTTACTGATTTAGGAAAAGATAAAATCGGGGAATTGCTTTTAAAATTAGCATTACCCGCCATTTTAGCTCAAATAATAAATGTTTTATATAATATGGTTGATAGAATGTATATAGGACATATTCCTAAAATTGGTTCTGATGCTTTAACTGGTGTTGGAGTAACTATGCCGGTAATTATGGCAATATCGGCTTTTGCTGCGTTAGTATCAATGGGAGGAGCTCCAAGAGCTTCTATAATGATGGGAAAAAATGATAAGGGTGCAGCAGAAAAAATCTTGGGTAATTGTACTTTAATGCTTGTAATCATGGCAACTGTTTTAACGTTTGTGTTTTTTGTTTGGGGAGAAGATATTTTATTAGTTTTTGGTGCTAGTTCAAAAACGATTGGATATGCTCTTGAATATATGAAAATTTATTCATTAGGTACAATTTTTGTACAATTGGCTTTAGGACTGAATGCTTTTATTAATGCTCAAGGATATGCGAAAATTGGAATGTTTACAGTAGCTATTGGAGCTGTATGTAATATTATTTTAGATCCAATTTTTATTTTTAAGTTTTCAATGGGGGTAAAAGGAGCAGCCTTAGCAACAATAATTTCACAAGGGATTTCATCCATATGGGTTGTTTATTTTTTGATTAGTAAAAAAAGTACTTTAAAAATTAAATTAAAAAATTTAAAACCAGATCGAAAAGTAATTATGCCTTGTCTAGCTCTAGGACTTTCACCTTTTATTATGCAATTTACAGAAAGCGTAATTTCTGTTTGTTTTAATACGTCATTGTTAAAATATGGTGGCGATATTGCTGTAGGATCAATGACAATTCTTACTAGTGTAATGCAATTTTCAATGTTACCTTTACAAGGATTAACGCAAGGCTCACAACCAATTGTAAGCTATAATTATGGAGCAAATAATATTGATAGGGTTAAACAAACATTTAAACTTTTGTTGAAATGTACATTGACATATTCAATGTTATTATGGGCGGTAGCTGTTTTTATACCAGATGTATTTATTTATATTTTTACTAATGATAGTAATTTAATAGAACATACACGTTGGGCAATGAGAGTATATATGGCAGCTTCAGGTATTTTTGGTATTCAAATTGCTTGTCAACAAACTTTTATAGCTATAGGAAATGCTAAAACATCAGTATTTCTTGCGGTATTAAGAAAAATCATTTTATTAATTCCATTAATTTTTGTTTTACCATTATTTATTTCAAATCAAACATTTGCAGTGTTCTTGGCTGAGCCAATAGCAGATACTTGTGCAGTTTTAATTACGTCAACTTTATTTTATCGAACATATAAAAATTTGGATAAACAAGCATAAAAAGACTCGTTAAGAGTCTTTTTATGCTAGATTAATTTTTTTGATAATATTAAAGTTACACTGATTTTAAAAATATCACCAGGAATAAAAGGGATTACACACATTGATAATGCCAATATAAATGAATTGTCTGTAATAAAAATAAACCATAATGTACCAAGTAAATAACAAATAATAGTCCCTAAGATCATAGCGAATATTTTAGAAAATAAAGTATTATTTTTATTTATAATTAAACTGATGATTAACGTCATAATTGGAAAACTAAAAATATACCCTCCGGTAGGTCCAAAAAGAATACCTATCCCACCTTTGAAACCAGTAAATACTGGTAAACCAATAATGCCCATAAATAAATAAACAATTATGCTTATAAAAGCTAATTTTGGTTTTAAATAACATGAAACTAGATATATTCCCAATGTTTGCAAAGTTATTGGAACCATACTAGGTAAATCAATTTTAACTTGTGCTAAAATTGCAATGATGCATGCAAACATTGAACAATAAATCATATTTTTAATCTTTGGATTCATCTTCTCACCTCTGCTCCACTATAACAAAATGATTTAATTTATACAAGATGAACAGGAGCAATTAAATATTAATTCAAAAATAATTTGAGTTCGATTTTTTAATCGTTTATTGATAATAGAAGATACAAATTATTTTTAGAGTAGTTAGTTTTTATTATAGAATCAGGATTTGTTTTGTTAGGTTAATTTTGCTATAATGGGTAAAAAGGAGGTAATAAGATGAAAAACGTAGTGAAAACTAATAAGGCACCGGGTGCAATTGGACCATATAGTCAAGGAATTAATGTTGGTAATATGTATTTTTTCTCTGGACAAATTCCTTTAGATCCAGAAACTGGTTTAATGCCTGAGGGAGTAGAAGCTCAAGCGCATCAAGCTTTAAAAAATGTAAAAGGATTATTAGAAAGTCAAGGATTAGATTTTTCTAATGTCGTTAAAACAACTGTATTTTTAGATAACATGGATGATTTTGTGACAGTAAATGATATTTATGCTACATATTTTGTTGAACCATTTCCAGCTCGTAGTGCAGTTGAAGTTGCAAAGCTTCCAAAAGGGGCTTTGATTGAGGTTGAAGTTATCGCAGTTAAATAAAACAATTGGTATAGTTAATATTAATATAACTATACCAATTATTTTATTTAGTTATAAGAATAATACTATTAAAATTCCAATAATTAGACAATATCTAGAAAAGAAAATTAATTTTCTTTTCTTTAATAATTTAAACAATAATTTTAAGGAAAAGTATGTTGTAATTACACTGATTAAAAAAGTAATTAAATATAATAACCATGATGCTTGTAATGTATTTATATTAAAAAAAACATTTACTTTTAAAATAATATTAATAATACTAATAGGAATGAACATAAGAAAAGAAAAATCTTGAGCTGTTTTTGGTGATAAACCATTTAACATACCAATGCTTAAAGTTACTCCGCTATGAGAAACACCTGGAAATAGTGAAAGAAGTTGAATTATTCCCATTTTTAAAGCAATGAAAAGATTTATTTTTTTTACAGGAGTTCTTTTTTTATGATATCCAAACTTATGAAGTAACAAAATGAATATTGCAGTTACAATTAATGAACAGCCGACTAATTTAGAATTTTGAAATAATAATTTAATTTTATCATTGAATAAATAGCTAGTAATCCCAAAAGGAATTGTTGTTATAAATAATAATATGCAATATCGAAACCCATAAACATAATTATTTTTTTGATCACTTTTTTTAAGATAGTTAATAAACATCGTGAATAATTCAATAATTTCACGGCGATAATAATACATGATTGCAGTTAATGAACCGATACTAATAACTATTTCAAATGTTAAATCATTAATTTGAGGTGCTGCAAGATTCATTTTCTCAAAAATATTTTGAAAAATAATTAAATGACCGCTACTAGAAATAGGTATGGCTACAGCAAGTCCACAGACTGCACTAAGAATGCCGTAGATAATAATATTTTTAATTAATTCCATGTAATCACCTCGGTCACATTATAGCTTAATTAAAAATAAAAATATAGTAAAACATGATTTAATAAAGTATACATATAATTATATGGGAGGATATATGAAAGATATAATTGTTAATTGGGTTAAAGAGGATGAGGAATTACTAGAATCGTATGAATGGGATGAAAATGATGATTTAGAAATCATTTCTGTTTTAAATGGTTATTTAGTTGATGATAAAACATTGCATGATTTTATTTATGGATGTATTAATTTATTTGAACAACAATATTTTAATAGCATTTTTATTGTAGGAAATGGGGGTTATAGTGTAGTAGTTGAGATTAATAATCTTGGTAAATTGACTTATCGTTCATTACCGATGATAAATCAACGTTCGTTGATTAATAGTTTTTTAAAAACGCAAGACTTAACAATATTTAATTATTATATGTATGATGAAGGATTGGTAAAAGAGTATGGGCTAACGAGAAGTGAACGGCTAAAAAAACAATATGTCGATAATATGATAGATAAATTATATGTTGAGGACTATGATGAATTTTTTAAAATCTGTAATGAATTAGAGATTAAAGATGAAAAAAGTATTGGGATGTACTTAAGATTAAAAAAGAAGTTAGAACATGGTTATTCATTTATTCATGAGTTGTTATATAATGAGTTTGTTAAAAAGTAATGAATGATGTATTGATAAATAATAGTATTTAACTAGGTTTTAACGGAAAATGATAGCAAAATAATAAAAATAATGTATAATAAATAAGTAAGGGAGATGATATTATGATTCGGATATATACAGCACCTAGTTGTGCATCATGTAGAAAGGTGAAGTCATGGTTAAAAGAACATAATATTCCGTATGTGGAAAAGAATATTTTTTCAACTTTACTTAGAGAAATTGAATTGAAAGAATTATTGGAACGAAGTGAGAATGGAACAGATGATATCATTTCCAAACGGAGTAAGATAATTAAAGAAAATAATATTGACATTGATAGTATGTCAATTAATGAATTGATTAAATTTATTCAAGATAATCCCTCTGTATTAAAAAGACCGATTATGATTGATGAAAGAAGATTTCAAGTTGGTTATAATGCTGAAGAAATCAGAGTTTTTATTCCAAGGGAACTTCGTAAATTGGCTGAATGTCCTAGTAAAGATAACTGTCCACAGTTTATAGGTAAGCCGTGTAATATGAAGGAAGCGTATTTTAAATCAAAATAAGTTGGGTATTTGAATAATTTATAAAAAAGCATCAATTAAAGTTTAATAATTTTAATTGATGCTTTTTGTTTTGTGATATTAAATTTATTTTGATAATGAATTGATAAGTCGATGAATCTTACTAATACAGTTATGTTTGTATGATAAGTTATATTGTTTAATAAACTTTAAAAAAGCTTGTTTTCCTTGAGTATAATCAACTACCTCATATTCTAGTTCATAATCTTCCATGTGGTTATAACAATTATAATCAAGACAAATTAATCCATAAGGGGTATGTATTTCTTTTCGAAGGGTTTTTAGTGAGTTGTTTGTATTAAACATTGTACTATCTAGATTATATTCGCTTAGTAAATCAAATACTTTATTATGAATTAATTGATTATTTAGAATTTTATCTTTAGTTTCTTTGTCGATGATTAAATTTGTTTCTAGAGTACCTGTGGTTTGTGGCTGTTTTAAAGTTAATTCATATTGATTATTTTTTTCTCTAATTCTAAGTGAATATTTTAATTTATTTAAAATGGGGTGCATTAAATAATAGTTAGTTTGTGTGTATGATACATCGATTGGATAATCACTAATAATTTGATTATAAACTTCTTTATTTAGTAATATTTTAAATTCTATTTCTAAGTTTTCTTCCATAGTTACCTCCATTAGTATATACTATAGTATATACTCTAAGGTTGGTGAAAACAATGAAACAATATGCATTAGTAATAAAACAAGATCAATTATCGCATCAAATTGCAAGTAAAATTAAAACACAATTGGATGCAATAATGGAATATGATCAAGAAAATCCAGATCTAGTAATTAGTGTTGGTGGCGATGGAACAATGCTATTATCTGTTCATCAGTATTTAAGTAAAGATGTTAATTTTTTAGGAGTTCATACGGGTACGTTAGGATTTTTTACAGATTTTCGAAAAGATGAAATAACAAAGCTAGTTGAAGCAATCAAAAATGATTGTTATCATTTGCTGGCCCGTAATTTATTAGAGATAAAAGTTAAACATGAAAAAAAAGAAGATGTTTATTTTGCTTTGAATGAAATGCGTATAGATTATGGTTATACAACGCAAGTTATAGATGTTTATATTAATGATGAGTTATTGGAAGTGTTTAGAGGAAATGGATTATGTGTTTCGACACCGGCTGGTTCTACTGCATATAATAAATCAATTGGTGGTGCAGTTATTTATCCTGGAACACCACTGATGCAATTAACCGAAGTAGCTGGAATTCAGCATAATGCATATCGGAGTCTAGGTTCAAGTTTGGTTTTAGATGCAAGTAATATGATTAAGTTGATTGGACATAATTTTGAGCAGGTTTATTTAGGAATTGATCATTTATCTTATCAAATTAAAGATGTTGATAGTATAGAAATTAAGATTGCAAAGAAAACAATTAATTTTATTGAATATGAGGAAAAATCGTTTGTTCAAAGAATAAGAAGGGCGTTTATTAATGGATAGATTTGTTGTAGGGATAGAAGATGATCAGGTTTTGTTGAAAGATTTTTTGTTTAAACAAAATTTAAGTAAAAAAGCTATTAAAGCTATTAAAATGAATGGTGATATTTTAGTGAATGGGAAACATCAAACGGTTAGATATTGTTTAAAAGAAAATGATTTAATTGAATTGGTCTGGCCTGATGAACAAACAACAATGGAACCGTATGAATATTTTTTAAAAGTTGTTTATGAAGATGAAAATTATTTGGTGATTGATAAACCAGCAGGTATTCCTTGTATTCCAACTAAGCGTTATCCAAATAAGACAATTGCTAATGCTATAATTTATTATTTTAAAATGTCTAATCTTAAAGCAACTGTGCATTTGGTGAATCGTTTAGACAAAGATACTCAAGGGTTAATGTTAGTAGCAAAAAATAGACAAGCTCATTATTTATTATCAAAAGATATTAAACAAGTAAAAAGGATTTATTATTGTTTGGTTGAAGGGATACTAGAGGAAAGAGGAGTAATTGATAAACCGATTGTTAAAGATGATAATAGTGTTAAAAGGCTAATTGGTTCAAATGGAAAAAAAGCAATTACAGCTTATCGTAGTTTGAAAGTGTTTGATAATAAAAGTTTAATTGAGTGTGATTTGAAAACGGGAAGAACGCATCAAATTAGAGTTCATTTAAGTTCAATTGGTCACCCTTTATTAGGGGATAGTTTATATGGATCAAAAGAAGGAAAGAGAAGCAGTTATTATTTGGATAGTGTTTATTTAGAATTTGTTTCACCTTTTACAAATAAATTAATAAAAATAAAAAAAGATATTAAATCGAAATTTTAATATCTTTTTTTTCGTTCAATAATTCGGGTTTGTTTTTCCATATCTAAAAAGATACCCATTGCAATCATATATGAAAGTAATGATGATCCACCGTATGATAAAAACGGTAAGGTTATACCGGTTATTGGAAAGAGGCCAAGGACCATTCCAATATTCCAAACTTGCTGAAAAATCAACAATCCTAAGATACCGGTACTGAAATATTTATCACGATTATTTTGTGATTTAAAACCAATTCTAATTAGTAATATATCAAAAACACAAATAGCTAGAATTGTAAATCCTCCACCAATAAAGCCGAAACTTAGAGCGATTACAGCAAAAATAAAATCTGTCTGTGCTTCAGGTAAGTTGATTAATGCAGTTTCCATTCCATGTCCCCACAAACCAGCTGTACCATATGATAATAGAGCATTAAATAGTTGATATCCTTGTTTACCGTAAGTTCCCTCAGGATCAATCCACCCATAGAAACGATCAAGTTTATGATCGCCCCCAATAATACTAACAAATAAATCATGTTCATATATAAAGATATATACTAACGTTCCTAAAATAATAGCAACAATTATCCCGCCAATGATAAACCATCCCGCTTGAATACCTGACATAAAGATAATAAATACAACTGATGCTAACATAATCATTGTTACACCAGCATCATTTTGTAAATAAACTAAGATACATGGTGGTATTGATACGGCTAAAATTTTACCAATTAACAAACAATCATTGTGAAAATTATGAGTAAGATATTTATTGTTGTGTTTATCAATCGTATCGGCCATTACCACAACCATGATAATTTTCATAAATTCTGAAGGTTGAAAGTCAAAGCCGGGCAATTTATACCAGGATGTGGCTCCTCCAGCAAATTTTGCTAACGGTATTATTTGGATACCAAAATGTGTATGGAGAAAGTGTTCTACTGCCAAACCAACAAGTAAAACTATTAAAATACCATAAATGATCCACATCGATGAATATATTCGATCATTTGAAATTTTAAAAACAATAAACATCAGTATAAATGATATTCCGTAAAATATTAGCTGTTTTATCCAATATGTACTAGGGTTTCCTTTTGTGATTAACGGAGTAGCGCTTTTTATTCCAAGACAGCTAATAAAGCAAAATAACAGTAATAAGCTAATCAAAGACCAACAGATTAAAGATTTTTCTTTTTCTTCCACAAAATTCCTCCTTTATAAAAAAGATAGTTTTTTCTATCTTGGTATAGTATACTATAATTATATAATAATTAATAGGGGGTAGATGGTAATGAATGATTATTTATTATATGGAATAATTGCATTAATTGTTATAATTGTCTTAGCTATTATTTTTTCTTATATTATAAAAAACAGGCAACCGAAACAAATTAAAGCTGATGATATTCCTCTTGATATAAATATGCTAATAAATGCAGTCGGTGGAAAAAATAATATTAAGGAAACTACGGCTAGTTCTTCTAGAATAACTTTTTTTGTAAAGGATGATGGTCTTGTTGATTTAGAAAGTTTGAAAACTTTAGGAGCATCGGGAATTGTTCAAACGACTAATAAAGTGAGCGCAATTTTTGGAAAATATTCTAAGGAGATATCTAATATGATTAATGGCAAATAAGCAGATTAGTATATCTGCTTATTTGTGTAATGGGGTTAAAGAATATGAATATTAAAGATCGAATAATAAGTTATGAACCACTTTTTGATAAATGGATTTTAGATGAAGTGATTGATGTTTATGATCAAGAAAGTTTTATTAGAGTTAAAGAGCAAAGTTATGATAGTAAACAATTGGCGTATTTGAAAGTAATTACTGTTTATGATCAAGATGATAATTTGAAGTATTTAGAACAAAGAGCGGAAATTATTAAAGCTGATTTAAATATTGGTTTACCAAAAAGTGAATTTATTGATTGTGAGCAGTATTTAATTGAAAATAATCAGGGAGATATTATTGGAATTGATCTTTGTTTATTGATGAGGGATTATGAGTATAAAAGCGAAAAGATTGATAATTTAGATGGGAAATTATTATATGAATTAGGATTAAGATTATTTGATCGTCATGAATATAATGAGGCACTTACTTATTTTAAAAAAGGTGAAGAAATGGGTAATAGTGATTGCATTTGTATTATTGGTTATCTTTATGAACGTGGTTTGGGAGTTGAACAAAGTAATATAATGGCAACGTATTATTATAAAAAGTCTGCTGATTTAGGAAATGCAGTGGCAAGTTGTAATTTAGCTTATTTTTATGAAATGGGTATCGGTGTTGAACAGGATTATCAAAAAGCTTTTGAATTGTATTTAAAGGGAGCTGAGGATGGTTTTCCTCGTGCTATTTGTAATTTAGGGTATTGTTATGAATATGGTCATGGAGTTAGCGCTGATATATATCAAGCAGTAGAATACTATGTTGAAGCTGCAAAATTGGGTTATAGTGAAGCAATATATAGTTTAGCGACATGTTATGAATTTGGCGAAGGGATTGATCAAGATTTTGAAAGAGCGTTTAAATGTTATGAAGAGGCTGCTAATCAAGGACACGAACGTTCACAGTATCGATTAGCTAATTGCTATGAATTTGGAGTCGGTACAGAAAAAGATTTTATGAAATCTTTTTATTGGTATGAACAGGCAAGTATAAAAGAATATCCTCCAGCATTAATTTCATTAGCAACTTGTTATGAATTTGGACAAGGGGTAGAAAAGGATCTAAAACAAGCGCGTAAATATTACCAAAAAGCAGCTCATTCAGGTTATGCCCGTGGACAATTTTGGTTAGGATATTTTTATGAAAATCATCAGGAAATAAAAAATGCAGCATATCGTTGTACGTATTGGTATCGACAAGCAAGTAAACAAAATGATGTTCAAGCGCTTGTTGCACTTGGGTATTGCTATGAAAGTGGCTTTGGAGTTAAAAAGAATTTAAAGAAAGCGGTTGATCTGTATTTACGAGCAGCAAAAATGAATTATGCACCAGGTCAATGCAACTTGGCATATTGTTATGAAGTTGGAATAGGAGTTGAAATTGATTTACATAAAGCAATTTATTATTATCGTCTGGCAAGTGAAGGGAATTATCCAAGAGCAATGTGTAATTTAGGGTATTTATATACTCATGGTCAAGGATTAGAGGTGAATTATCAAAAAGCTTTTGATTTATATTTACAAGCGGCAAGAATGGATTATGCACCGGGGTTGTATCATGTTGCTTTAGCGTATGAAGAAGGTAATATTGTAGGTGCTGATATTGATAAAGCAATTGAATATTATCAAAAGGCAGTTGATTTGAATTATAGTGCAGCAATGTATAATTTAGGATTGATTTATGAGCATAATGCTACTTATCATGATGATTTAAAAGCAATTGAGTATTATCAATTAGCAATTGAACATAATGATGCTCGGGCGAAGTATCGGATGGCATTATATTTTGATGAGGGGATAGTAGTTAAAAAAGACTATCAAAAAGCTTTTACTTATGTCCAAGCTGCAGCAAATCAAGATTATAGTCCTGCCTTGAATATGTATGGTATTTATTTAGAAAATGGATTTGCTGGAAATAAAGATAAGCAAGAAGCGTGTAAATGTTTTTTAAAGGCGGCTAGAGATGGATATGTACCATCGGTTTATAATTTAGGAAGATGTTATTTTTATGGAATAGGAATAGAGATTGATAAGAAATTGGCATTTGATTTGTTTTGTAAAGCAAGTGAAGCAAATTATTGTGAGGCGAGTTTTATGGCAGGGTATATGTGCTGCTATGGAGATGGTATTAATAAGGACTTAAATAAGGCAAAAGAGTTTTATCAAAAAGCATTAGAATTGGGAATGGAAGAGGCCAAAGATGAGTTGAATAAATTAAAGTGATAAAAAGTAAACGATTGTTTTGTTAAGGGAAAAAAAGTGGTAAAATAATAGTATAAATTTTTAGTCAGTTTGGAGGATTAAATGAGTTTAATAAAAAAAGGCAGAAGAATATTGGTGGAAAATGGGTATACTTTTGTTGCTTTAAAAAATGATGAGATATATAGTTCTATGTTACATGGCATTAAACCATTAGTGAGTAAAATTTTTGTAAGTAATGATTATTTCAAAGATTATGTTGCTGTTGATAGGATTATTGGTCGTGCTGCAGCAATTTTATTGATTCGTTCTAAAGTTAAATACATTCATGGGTTTATTTTAAGTGAACCTGCAAAAGATTTATTGGAGCAGTATCATGTTGATTATAGTTATGATCGTTTGGTGCCTTATATTACCAACCGTGAAGGAAATAGAATGTGTTCATTGGAAGCAAGTGTTTTAGAGGTCAGTGATCTTGAGGAAGGTTTTAAAATTATTTGTCGAGAGATGATTGAAAAAAATAGATAAAGGAGAGTTTATGTTGTTTAAAGAAAAGTTATCTAAATATGCAAAATTGATTGTAAAATCAGGGTTGAATGTGCAAACTGATCAAATTGTAGTGATTGATGCACCGGTAGAAAGTGTTGAATTAGTGCGTATGATTACAAAAGAAGCTTATGAAGTTGGTGCAAAAGAAGTTGTGGTTAAATACAGCGATGAAGTTGTTTCACGTTATAAATATGAATATGTCAATAAAGATGAGTTTGGTAATGTACCAACTTGGTTTAGTGAGTTTAGAAATGGATATGCTAGTAAAAATGCAGCATTTTTAACTATTCTTAGTGATGATCCTGAGGGATTTAAAGGAATTGATCCAGCTAAAATGGCTTTGTGGTCAAAAAATGTTTCTTTAGCATGTAAACCTTTTTATGATAGTCTTGATTTAGGCGTTAATACTTGGTGTATTGTTGCAAGTAGTTCATTAAAATGGGCAAATAAGGTATATCCGGATATGTCTGATGATGAGGCAATAGAGGCTTTATGGAATGCAATTTTTAAAGCGGCTAAAGTCGATAATGTTGATCCAATTGCTGCATGGCAACAGCATCGTATAAGTTTTGAAGGACGTGTTGATTATTTAAATAGTCTTAATTTAAAAGAATTGCGATATACAAATTCTTTAGGAACTGATTTAGTGGTAACGCTAAATAAAGATTACTTATTTGCAGGTGGTGGATCATATACTACAAATAATATCTATTTCTTTGCAAATATGCCTACAGAAGAAATTTTTACAAGTCCTAATTATAAGGGAACAAATGGCATTGTTTATAGTTCTTTACCGTTAAATTATCACGGTAATATAATAGACGAGTTTAAATTAGTATTTAAGGATGGAAAAATTGTAGATTATGATGCTAAAGTAGGTAAAGATGTTTTAAAAGAAATGATTAGTATTGATGAAGGTAGTCATTATTTGGGTGAAATAGCATTAGTTCCATATGATTCTCCAATATCAAATATGAAAACATTATTTTATAATACATTATTTGATGAAAATGCTTCATGTCATTTGGCAATCGGTAAGGGTTTTAGTGAGTGTATTAAAGATGGTTTGAAAATGACAAAAGAAGAATTATTAGAGCATGGGATAAATGATTCTTTGACACATGTTGATTTTATGATTGGAACTGCTGATTTACGTATTATTGGAAAGACAGTAGATAATCAAGAAGTAGTTATTTTTGATAACGGTAATTTTGTATTTTAAATATTATAAAAGGGGGTTAACCTCTTTTTATTTTGCGGTTTAAAAAATAGATTTTGGTTGACAAATTCATGATTAATCTATATCATTTACCATTGCAAGGAGACATTAAAATGAGCGAATTTATTAAAGAGGTAGAAAAAAGAAGAACGTTTGCCATCATCTCGCATCCTGATGCTGGTAAAACAACATTAACGGAAAAATTTTTATTATATGGAGGAGCAATTCAACAGGCAGGAACTGTAAAAGGTAAAAAAAATAGTAAACATGCTACAAGTGATTGGATGGAAATAGAAAAACAAAGAGGAATTTCAGTCACTTCTTCTGTATTACAATTTAACTATAATGGATTTTGTATCAATATTTTAGATACTCCAGGACATCAAGACTTTTCCGAAGATACTTATCGTACTTTAATGGCTGCTGATTGTGCAGTGATGGTAATTGATGCTAGTAAAGGGGTCGAAGATCAGACTCGTAAATTATTTAAAGTTTGTACTATGCGAAATATTCCAATCTTTACTTTTATTAATAAGATGGATCGTGAAGCTCAAGACCCTTATCAACTGATGGAAGAAATAGAACAGGAACTAGGAATTGATACTTGTGCAATTAACTGGCCAATAGGCTCTGGAAAAGAGTTTAAGGGTGTTTATGAACGTAATGATAAAGAGATAATTCGTTTTATTCCAGTTGATGGTGGTCGTAAAGAAGTGGATATTAAAGTTATGAAATTTGATGATCCTGAACTTATCAATGAATTGAATGAAGAATTGTATAATAAACTTCAAGAAGACATTGAATTATTAGATATGGCTGGAAATGATTTTGATTTGGAAAAGGTACGTCAGGGAAAACTTTCACCGGTTTGTTTTGGTTCAGCATTAACAAATTTTGGAATTGAACCATTTTTAAAACACTTCTTAGAAATGACAACATCACCATTACCACGTCATACTAAAGATAAAGTGATTGATCCATTTAGTGAGGATTTTAGTGCATTTGTATTTAAAATTCAGGCTAACATGAATAAAGCTCATCGTGATAGAATGGCCTTTTTTAGAATTTGTTCTGGTAAATTTACTAAAGGCATGGAAGTTTATCATTATCAAGGTGGACGTAAGATAAAGTTGAATCAGTCAAAGCAATTAATGGCTGATGAACGTCAAGAGGTTGAAGAAGCGTATGCAGGCGATATTATTGGAGTTTTTGATCCAGGAATTTTTTCTATTGGTGATACAATAACTGCCAGTAAAGAAAAATTTGCATTTGAAGGTATACCAACTTTTGCACCAGAACATTTTTCTTTGATTCGTAATAAAGATACTATGAAAAGAAAGCAATTTGTTAAAGGGGTTGAACAGATTGCTAAAGAGGGTGCTATTCAAATTTTTACTGAATTAGGCGGTGGAATGGAAGAAATTATTGTTGGTGTTGTTGGGGTATTACAATTTGAAGTATTAGAACATCGTTTAAAAAATGAATATAATGTTGATATTATAAAACAACCACTTCCTTATCAATATATTAGATGGGTTAAAGAAGGTTGTGATTTGAATTCGTTGAATTTGTCTAGTGATACTAAGAAGGTTCAGGATTTAAAAGGACAACATTTATTATTGTTCACTAATGATTGGGGTGTTCGTTGGGCTAGTGAAAAAAATCCAAGCTTAGAATTATTAGAATTTAGTAAAAATTAAGTGTTCTTAGAAAGCCTAGAGATACTGGGCTTTTTCTATTTTATTAGACATGTTATAATATTATTTGAAAAGAGGTGAGTACTATCGCAAATATTGGAAAGAGACGAAAATGTCTTTGTATTAAAACTATGCATATTGTTATCGGTAATCAACAAAGAGATTTGTTTACTAAGGGGCATATTTATGATTGTGTAATTAGAGATAGTGCTCAGCTACAAATTTATTACAAGATTTATGGTGATGAATTTGATCTTTCATGTACTAAAGATGAATTTGATGAAAATTTTGTGTTGAGTGATAAAAGAAAATAATGAAATTAATTTGTATTAGAAATGTGAATTTGTTTTAAGTGATTAGTGTGAGTGTTTAGTAATTCGAAGTTTTAAAGGGAGAACAATTTGATTGTGATATAGCAGAATTTTAAAGCTTATATTTAAAGTGAAAAAGTAAATTTGGCATTTTGGTAAAGATATGATAAAATAGAAAAGATTAGAAAGGAGGTTTTTATGGCTCGTAATTTCTATATTGATAATATAAATGATAATGATAAATTAAATGAGATTAGTATATTGTTAAATGGCATGGAGGAAGTGTCGAGAATAAAAATAAGTAAAAATGGGATATCTTTTTATAGTGATCATCCAGAAAGTGTTGATGAATTTTTAAAAGAACATTATTCTGATTTGGTTTTAAAAGAAGAAATTAATTCTCATAGACGTGAATATGTTGCGACAAAAAAGAAAATGGAACATATTTTTATGTTTACGAATCTTGAGTCGGAAGAAGATGCTAAAGAAATTGAAGAGGTTATTTCTCGTTATTCTGATTATGAAGATGTAAGCTTGGATTTTACTAATAAATTATTGAAAGTTACTACAAGTCAAAAAAATGTTTTAGTTAGATTGAATCGTTTAGTTGATAAAGTTAATCCTAATATTGATGTTGAACAATGGAAAAAACCTTTTAAGTCACAAGATTTATTTCAAGAAAAATATTTAAAGAATATGTTGATAATTGCAGTTTTACTTGTTGCAATAGCATTGGGATTAGTGACGGGTAAAGATCCTGGAATGCTTACAAATGCTGCGTGGTTAGTTGCGCTTGTTATTGTAAATGAAAAAATTATTCAACGTGCTTATAAAGATTTAAAAGTAAGAAATTTTTTTAGTGAAAATATTACAATCAATTTAGCTTGTTTGTTCGGTTGGCTTTATGGAGCATATGTTGAGGCGTTAATGGTTTCGTTGATTTTTCAAGCTAGTGAACGTTTTCAAATATATTTAATTAATTTAACAATGGATAAAATTGATGAGATGATTTCACCGGTAAAATTAGGTCGTAAAGAAATTAAAGATGGTGAATATGAAATGGTTTCTTTAGAGGATATTGATATCGGTGATATAATTGTAGTTATGCCAGGTGAAACGATTCCTCTTGGTGGAAAAGTTATTTCTGGAAGTAGTGATATTGATATGTTTGCAATAAACGGTAGCGATATTTTAGAAAATGTTAAAGAGGGCGTAGAAGTCCAAAGTGGTAGTGTCAATGTTAGTAACACGTTGAAAATAGAGGTTTTGTATACTTATGATTATAGTGCAATGAATAAAGTTTTAGAAATTGCGATGATGGCACCAGTCAATTCTTCTAGAACGCATAAATTAGTAGAGTTAATTTGTAAAGTTTATACTATCTTTTTAGTTGTTGCTGGAATTTCTTGTGCAATACTTGTGCCATGGATAGATTTTACTAACAATTTTAAATATGTTTATTTAGGAGCTATTTTATTGACTATTTCAGGATCGTTTGCTTATAAGCAAGTTTCATCGTTTGCAATTTTATCAGGAGTGGCTAAAGCTTTTTCTAGAAATATCATAATTAAAGAAAATAGTGGATTAGATGCATTGAATTTATGTAAAACGATAATATATGATCGTTTTGATGGAGTAGAAGTTACTGAAGAAGAAATGAATTTATTTCGTGAACTTTCTAAATTAAAGCGAAATTTGGTTATCTTTAATGATGGTCCGGTTGATTTGGAGAATGACCAGTATCATATTTATAATAATTTATCTATTGATGAGAAATTAAAAATAATGGATGAGGTTAATGTTAATGGACCGGTTGCTTATATAGGTGATAATTCTAAAGATATTGCCTTGTTACAAAAAGCATATGTTGCTATAAGCCGAGGTGGAATAAAAAATAAAAAGGTTATTGAAAATAGCGACATTATGTTAATGAATTCAGATTTGAATACAGTAATAGAAACATTTAAAATATCCAAGAAACAAAAAAATGTTACATTTGAAAATATCTTTGCTGGATTAGCTACTAATTTTATTATGATGCTTGCAGCATTAGGAGGTATTTTACCGTGGTGGGTAGCTTTAGTTATTTATTTAGCTGAAGAAATAATTGTTTTATTAAATACTCATAGAATTCTTGATATGAAATAAAAGTCAGTTAAAATAACTGACTTTTATTATGAATGTTAAATATTTTTGATAGGAGATGAATAAATGAAAAAATATCAAGTAAAAAATGATGTTTTATTAATGGATTTTTTATTGAACTATTATAGTAAAAAGAATGTTAAGAATTTATTGAAATATAAATTGGTTATGGTTAATGAAAATATTATTAGTCAATTTGATTTTCCATTAAAAAAAGAAGATATTGTTATTGTTAATAAAAAAGAAGATAATAAGCATAATTTAGAAATAATTTATGAAGATAAAGAGTTGATTGTAATTAATAAGCCATCAGGTTTATTGAGTATTTCAGGTGGGAATGAAAAGGAAAATACGGCATATCATTTAGTTAGTGAGTATTTGAAAAGTAAAAATAAAAAAGCTAAAGTATTTGTGGTTCATCGTTTAGATAAAGATACGTCAGGGGTCTTAATGTTTGCAAAAAATGAGGAAATAAAAAATAAATTGCAAAATAATTGGAATAAAATTGTATATAAAAGAGGTTATCTGGCGATTATAGAAGGTAAATTAAATAAAAAAAGTGGTACAATTAAAAATTACTTAGATGAAAGTAAAACCCAGATGGTTTATATTACTAATAATAAAAAAGGCAAGCTAGCGATTACTAATTATCAAGTTTTAAAAGAGACAAGATATAATTCTTTAGTTGAAATATTTTTAGATACAGGTCGTAAAAATCAAATTAGAGTTCATATGCAATCGTTAGGCCATAGTATAGTGGGTGATAAAAAATATGGAGCAACAACTAATCCAATAAAAAGAATGGGTCTTCATAGTCATATTTTTGCATTTGTACATCCAGATACTAAGAAAAAAATGATTTTTGAAGCAAAGTTACCAGAAGAATTTAAAAAAATGTTTTAGTATCATAGTAATATAATTATAAATATTTCATATAATATTATGGTGATGAAATGTTTACAATTATTATTTTGTTAGTTTTTTTGATGATAGGATTATTTAAATATTTACGAGTTAAAGAAGATAAATAGTTAAATAAGTAAAAAATACTTGACTTAAAAAAAGTAAAATGATATTGTATAATAGTAAATGAAAAGTAGTGGAAAGAGGAAGTGCCTGCTTCTCGCCTGATTGATTATGTCGATAGGCAAATGTCACTAAGATGGTTATCTTATTGTCAATGCGTGGGTACTTAATGTGCTCACTTTTTATTTAAACTACTAAAATGGAGGTGGCTTTTATTAGCAGATTTGATAACAAAAAACCAAAACAACCAGATGAGTTAGTGAATGAAAAAATTCGTTTTAAAGAAGTGTTAGTAATTGATCAAAATGGAGATCAATTAGGAGTGAAATCTCGTAATCAAGCAATTGATATTGCATATAACGAAGGTTTGGATTTAGTGTGTGTTGCACCTAATGCAAGGCCTCCAGTATGTCGTATTATGGATTTCGGTAAGTATCGTTTTGAACAACAAAAGAAGGCTAAAGAAATGAAGCGTAATTCTAAAGTTGTTGCAGTCAAAGAAACGCAATTATCTGTAACTATTGATGTTCATGATAAAAATGTAAAATTGAAAAGAACATTAAAATGGTTAGAAGAAGGTAATAAAGTTAAAGTAGCAATTAGATTTAGAGGACGTCAATTAGCTCATATGGATCTTGGTAAAAAAGTTATTGATGACTTCGTAGCTGAATGTGGGGAAGTTGGACAAATTGAAAAACCAGCCAAGCTAGAAGGTAGAACTCTAACTGCAATAATTGCACCAAAGAAAAAATAATTTAGGAGGAATTTATTATGCCAAAAATGAAATCACATAGCGGTCTTAAAAAACGTTTAAAAAGAACAGGTAGTGGAAAGTTAAAACGTAGTCATGCTTATGTTTCACATTTATCACATAACAAAACTCATAAACAAAAGAAACATTTAGCTAAAGCAACTTTAGTTCATGCTTCTGATTATAAGAGAATTAAGTCAAGATTATGTAAATAGTTTAAATAGGAGGAATATATAAATGGCAAGAGTAAAAGGTGGATATACTACAAGACGTAGAAGAAAAAAAGTATTAAAATTAGCCAAAGGTTATTTTGGTGCTAAACATAGATTATATAAAACAGCTCATGAACAAGTTATGCACTCATTAGCTTATTCATATAGAGATAGAAGACAAGTAAAAAGAGATATGAGAAAATTATGGATTGCTCGTATTAATGCAGCAGCTAGATTAAATGATATCTCATACTCTAAATTGATGCATGGGTTAAAATTAGCTAATGTTGAAATTAACCGTAAAATGTTATCTGAAATTGCAATTTGTGATCCTAAAGGATTTACTGAAATTGTAAATACTGCAAAAAGTGCATTAGAAAAATAATTATTAAAAAACTGTTGATTATTTCAGCAGTTTTTTTGTTGTGTTATAATATAAATAGATGCTATATGTTTGGAGGGATAGCTATGAAAAAGGTAGAGATGAAGGTTTGTTTTAAAAGTGATGTTGAAAAAGTTTTTAATGTAATTACAAATATGAAGGATTGTTCTTGGCGTAGTGATCTTTCTAAAGTAGAATGTATATCTAATGGAAAATATATTGAATATAATCGAAAAAATCATCCTACTAAAATTGTTGTTACTGAGTATTTGAGAAATATTCAATTTGAATATGATATTCAAAATGAGTATTATAATGGACATTGGTGTGGACAGTTTGCTTCGTTAAAAGATGGAGGGTGTGTTTTATATTTAGTATTTTATTTTGAGTCAGTTTCATTGTTAGGGACATTTATAAATGTAAATAAATTTGAGGAACGTTATATTGAAGATTTAAAAAAGGAATTGAATGAATGTTGATGAAATGATTTATTTATTGAATGGATTACATGGTTGATGAGTTTTAAGATCATAAAATATTACTTCTTTGTTGTTTGTATCATATATACAATATGTTGGTGAATGATATTGTCCGCGTGGTAAAAAGATACTTCCAGGATTAATAACTATCATATCATCGATTATTGTTAACAATGGCTGATGAGTGTGACCAAAGCAAACTACATTAGCCTTTTTTTGTTTGGCACAAGTAATTAATTGCTTAAAACTATATTGATGTCCATGAGCGATAAAAAATGTTTGATTATCGATAGAGATAAGTAGTTTATCTGGAATATCGATGTTGTAGTCATTGTTTCCTTTTACTAAATAAAAATTTGATAAAGTTATTTTGTTATAACTTTTATATATATCACCGCAGTGAATATAGTAGTCAACGTGATTACTTTTCAATAACATTAGTAAATCGGTTTTTGAAAAATAATGTGAGTCAGATAAAATCATTATTTTCATTTATAAGCCTCCTTGTAATATAATTTTAACATTTTAATGATAAAATTGATATAGTAGTAAAAAGGAGGTTTCTTTGATCGATAATGGTTTCGTGATATAATTATAGTATGATATAGAAAGGTAGTGGCAATAATGAGTAGCTTTATAGTTTTTAATAATGTTAAAAAAACATATAAAGTCGGTGATATAGAAATCAATGCATCTGATGGTGTTGATTTTAATATTGAAAAGGGAGAATTCGTAGTAATAGTAGGACCATCAGGTGCTGGTAAAACTACAATTTTAAACTTACTTGGGGGCATGGATAAAGCAACTAGTGGAAAAATATTAGTCGATAATAAAGATGTTGCAAAATATAGTGAAAAGCAATTGACTCAATATCGAAGAAATGATATTGGTTTTGTCTTTCAATTTTATAATTTAGTCCAGAATTTAACAGCACTAGAAAATGTTGAATTGGCGACACAAATATCAAAAAATCCTTTGGATGTAAAGATGGTTTTGAAACGAGTAGGATTGGAAAATCGAATTAATAACTTCCCTGCTCAATTATCCGGAGGAGAACAACAGCGTGTTGCAATAGCTAGAGCGATTGCTAAAAATCCTAAATTGTTATTGTGTGATGAACCAACTGGGGCTTTGGATTATCAAACAGGTAAAGCAATTTTGGCTTTGCTTAGAGAAATGTGTGATAAATATAAAATGACAGTTATTGTAATTACGCATAATAGTGCTTTGGCTCCAATGGCAGATCGGATAATTCATTTGAAAAATGGTCGAGTTGCTTCGTCTGTTATTAATGAAAATCCTAAACCGATAGAAGAAATTGAGTGGTAGATATGAAAAAAAGAGCATATATAAAAAATCAAATTCAAATTATTCGTAAAACAAAAGCAAGATTTTTATCTATTTTTTGTATTGTATTTTTAGGTGCTGCTTTTTTTGCGGGATTACGTCATACTTCTTCGATTATGGAAATAACTATGGGTGATTATTTGAAGAAGTATGAGTATAATGATTTGAATTATATAAGTACTTTAGGTTTTGATGAAAGTATTGTTGATAAAATAACTAAAGTAGATGAAGTTGAAAATGTTGAATATGGAAATAGATTTGACGCTTTAATGGATTTTGAAGATAGTCGAAAAGGAGTAACTGTTTATACTAATAATGATTTTAAAAATGATGTAGATAAATTAGAATTGGTAGAAGGAAGTTTTCCTGCTAAGGATGATGAATGTGTTATTGATTATAACTTTACGGTAAGAAATCCATTAAAGATTGGTGATAAAATAGTTTTATCTAATGATAACGGTGCTAAAGAGTTTATTGTTAAGGGATTAGTTAATGATACGAGATATTTTAGTACAGTTGAGCGTGGGACTAATACGTTAGGTGATGGAACTAATGGAGCATTTATCATGATTTTGTCTAATGGAAATGAAGAGTTTGCATTGCCAAAAGAGTTGTATGATTTGCGTGGGAAAATTGTTTTTAATGAACTTAGAGTGAAATTAAAAAATCCAGATGATTATAGTGTTTTTAGTGATGATTATTTAAATTATTGCAATAATTTAAATCGACAAATAAAAAAAATATTAAATAATGAAATTGAATTAGTGAATGATGGTTTAATTACTGATGCTAATGATGAACTTATCCAAGGTGAAAAAGAATATGCTGATGCTAAAGTAAAATATGAAGATGGAATGAGTCGATATAATGAAGGATTGATTCAATATCAAAATGGATATAGTCAATATCTTAAAGGGAAAAGTGAATATGATAAAGGTTATGATAAGTGTAGCCAAGGATTAAAACAGTATCATGATGGTTTAGCACAATATCAAGCAGGCTTACATCAGTATCTTGATGGTGAGAGTCAATATAACGAAGGCTTAAGTAAGTGGCAAGAAGGATTTAAACAATATCAAGAATTGGTAAATCAGTATGATCAATTAAGTCAAATATATAGTCAAAAGCTTGATGAATATAATCGCTATCTTGAAGCTGGTGTCCCTGAAAGTGAATTAATAAAACTTAAAGAGTTCTTGATAGAAACTAGCGGGAAAATGAGTATATTGCAAACTACATATACTAATTTAAAAGCTGAATTGGATAGTAATAAAGCTATTTTAGATGAAAAAGGTGTTGTCTTAAATGAAAATAAAGTTTTATTAGAAAATACTAAAAGTAAATTAGATAAATCTAAAATAGAGCTTGATAATAGTAATGTAAAGTTAAAATCATCAAAACAACAATTAAATGATACAAAAATAAAATTAGAAGAATCTAAAAAAATTTTAGATCAAACAAAAATTGATTTAGATGATGCAAAGATACAGTTAAATGATGCTAGAGCAAAATTGGATCAAGGGCATGATGAAATAAAAGACATCCCTGAAGGTGAATTAATTACTCTTACAAGAGAAGAAAATGCAAGTATCATAAGTTATATTTCAACTTGTGATTCAATGAGGGCTTTAGCATTGGTCTTCCCATTGATTTTCTTTTTAGTAGCAGCGCTTGTTAGTCTTACAACGATGACTAGAATGGTTGAAGAGCAACGAGTTCAAAGTGGTACCTTTAGGGCACTTGGATATGATAAAAAGGATGTAATTAATCAGTATATATTTTATGCATTTTTAGCTACTTTTTTTGCAAGTATCATAGGAACGATAGCTGGAGTATATTTTTTCCCAAGCATTATATATTATTTATATCATATGATGCTATTTAACGTTGGAGCGAAGATAAATATAACTTTTGATATATTTATTTGTATTCAGACATTTGTTATTTCTGTAGCTATAACGATATTAGTAACATATATCGTTATAAGTCGTGAATTGAGTGAAACTCCAGCTAGTCTGCTTCGTCCAAAACCACCTAAAATGGGAAAAAGAATTGTTTTAGAAAAAATAACATTTATTTGGAAAAGATTGTCATTTAATCAGAAAGTAACAATGCGTAATATTTTTAGATATAAAAAAAGATTTTTTATGTCTATTGTAGGAATTGCAGGGTGTACAGCTTTAATCGTAGTAGGGTTTGGAATTAAAAATTCAGTTTCTACGCTTGCTGATAAACAATATGGTGAAATATGGACATATGATGGAGTTGTGGTATTTGATAAGAATTTGAATCAGGATGATTTATTATTACAGCAAAATAAGTTTAATGATGTAAAGGGAATCACAAATAGTGCTGGCTTTTACCGACAAACGGTTACTGTTTCTGGCGATAAGGAACATTATACCACACTAGAAGTATTTGATAATGATCAAGAATTAAGTAAATATATTAAATTAGAAGATTATAAAACTCATGAACGTTTGAAATTAAATGATCATGGAGTAATTATCTCGGCAAAACTTTCGGAGTTGTTGGGAGTTAAAGCTGGTGATGAAATTAAGGTGAAAATTGATAATAATAGTTATCAAGTTAAAGTTAGTGGCGTTATGATGTTACATTTTCAACATCATATTTATATGACCAAGGAATTTTATCATCAATTAACTGGTACGGAAATACTTGATAATTATGCTTATTTTGACTTAACTAAAAACGCTAATGAGCAAGTGATACGTGATTATTGTAATAATAATGAAAAAATTGATTCTATAAATTATATAACCGGTATTTCTCAAGGATTTAGAGATCAAATGGGTAGTATTGATAGTGTTGTTATCATATTAATTGCTTGTGCTGGAGCATTAGCATTTATAGTGTTATATAATCTAACAAATATTAATATTCAAGAGCGTAAGAGTGAAATAGCTACAGTTAAGGTGCTTGGTTTTTATCCAAAAGAGGTTTATGATTATGTGTTTAGAGAGAATCGTATTTTAGGGGTAATTGGAGCTGTTATAGGTCTTGCTTTTGGTAAAATTCTTCATATGTTTATCATTAGAACTGTTGAAGTAGAAATTGCAATGTTTGTAAGAAGTGTTAATTTGTTAAGTTATGTTTATGCTTTTTTGATAACTTTATTTTTTACATCACTTATTAATTTTGTAATGCGCAAAGTATTGGATAAAATTGATATGGTTGAATCGTTAAAGAGTGTTGAATAGTTAAAATTAGTTTATGAATATAGGAATTAATTTTTAGGAGTTAATAAAATATTAAGAAAAAGTTAAAAAAAATTAAAAAATTTAATTTGCTATAACGTAAGCTGGGCTTAAGATATAGCAAATTATGTAAATGTAAGCAGCTTTCAAAGGGTAGAATTTTAATTAGAATAGTAATATAATTAAAGATGGATATATTATTGAAAGGAGGTAACGAATGGATATAAATATTAAGACAAAGTTTAGAAATTTGTTTGATGAGTATATTGTTAACCGTAAAGCTATGTTTATTCCAATTGCAGTTGTAGCAAGTTTTATGTTTGTAGGTTATGCTGCGACTGATAAAGAAAAGCCCGATATTAAATCTAATCAAATTGAAATACCATATGGTGAGGAATTAGATTTAGATAGTATTAATATTATTGACAACAAGGATAGTCGTGATATGCTTCGTGTTGATGCAGATACTACTTCATTAAATGTAAATCAATTAGGAACATATGATGTTGAAGTAACAGCAATTGATCAAGGTTCGAATGAAGCAAGAAAAACAATTGAAGTAACTGTTGTGGATAATGAAGAACCTAAATTTGAAATGTTAGGAACTGATGGTGGTTATACTGTGGAAGTTCCAGTAAAAGGTAGTGTAGATTTTTCAAGTTATATAAAAGCTTCTGATAATGTAGATGGTGATGTAACACCATTTATTGAAGCTAGTGCTCCATTAAATACAGATGTACCAAGTTTTCAAGATATTACTTTAACAGTAAGTGATAGTTCTGGAAATGAAAAAAGCGAAACTTTTACATTTGCAGTAAGTGATTTAGAAGCACCTGTTATTAATTTTTTACAAGGTGAAAATGTAACAGTTGATTATGGTAGTGCTTTTGATGTAAATAATTATGTAAAAGCTGTGGATAATCTTGATGGTGAAATGATGCCTAATATTGAAGGAAACATTGATACTTTAAAATTAGATGAAGTTCAATCATTAAAATTATCAGTTAAAGATAGTTCTGGTAATATTGTTGAAGGTACATTAAATGTTGTTGTGAAAGATTTATCAGCACCAGTAATTACATTAAAGGAATCAAATATTACTATTAATGCTGGTGATAACGTTGATTTTAGTTCTTATATTGTCTCTGCAGTTGATAATAAAGATGGTGATGTAAGAGCAAAAGTATCAATTGATGGACCGGATACAAGTAAAGCTGGAAATAAAACAGCTACATACACTGTTATTGATGAAGCCGGTAATAAAGCAAGTGCTTCTTTAAGTGTTAAAATTAATAAAGTGTATAGTATAGAAGCTGGTGGAAGTAATCCGTATGGAAATACAGTTTTATCAGCAGCATATTCAAAATTAGGAACACCATATAAATGGGGAGCTGAAGGTCCAAATGCTTTTGACTGCTCAGGATTTGTAAAATGGTGCTATGCAAAAGCTGGAGTTTCTTTACCACATTCATCATCAGGACAAAAAAATGCAGGTACACAAATTAGTGTTTCTGCTGCTCAACCTGGAGATATTTTATGGAAATCGGGACACGTAGGAATATATATAGGTGGCGGTAAATATATCCATGCGCCAAATACTGGGGATGTTGTTAAAATTTCATCAGTTTCTGGTTCGGGATTTGTTTGCGCAGTAAGAGTTAAATAACAATTGAATATATTTTAGAAGGAATCTTATTATAGATTCCTTTTTTGATGATATAAAATTAGGTGGCAAAAGTCTAGTGAGGTACTGGTTGCTAATCAAAGACAAGGACTTTATCGTAGAGATGAAAAGGGGGGCGAAGACTGAGCTAAGAAATATGAATCATTAATGAAAGATTAAAGAGCTTGGGATTTATAAGGGGACTAGGTTATTATAATTTTATAAATTTATGAAACCTGTGCAGGGAAGTTTATGGATGATGTTGTAAAAGCATTCAAAAATAGTCTCTATTAACTAAGATAATAAACTCATTAATTTTATGAATTAGTTGATTAAATATATATAGGTTTTTTTTGTGGTTTGTTTTATAATAATATTATAATAAATATTAGAAAGTATTGGTGAAAGATATGTATGTTGCAACGAGCAAGCAAATGAAAGCTTATGATCAAGCTTTGTTAAAAGAAGGTTATAAAATAGAAGAACTAGTGGATAAGGCTAGTGATGTTATTTTACCTCACTGTCGTAATTATGATAAGATTGTAATTGTTTGTGGTCCTGGTAATAATGGTGCGGATGGATTGAGTTTAGGGATTAAATTGCATTTAAGAGCTCGGAAGGTTAAATTGTATTGTTTTGGTAATCCTAATAAATTATCTAAAGCTAATGATTATTATATTGGTCAAGCACAAGAAATTGGAGTTCCAATTACTTTTATGGATGAAGATGATGTTCAGTTATTTGTTAACGATGCAAGAAGAGCAGACGTAGTAATTGATGCAATGTTTGGATTTGGGTTAAATAGTGAAGTTAGAGGAATTGCAAAAATATTAGTTAATGAAATTAATAATTTATATAATGTTGATATTATTTCAATAGATATTCCTACTGGGTTAAATCCTGATACTGGGATTCCTTATGGGGAGGTTATTTGTGCTAATAAAACTGTAACTCTAACTGCAGTTAAACAGGCTTTTTTAAATGATGAATGTCATACGTTTACCGGAGAGATTGCTGTTGAGTTATTGGAAGCAAAAGATTTAAGACGTAAATTAAAATTAGCAAAATTAGTTAATCCGTTAAGAATCAAAAATCATCTTAAATCACGTGATTATTATGGTCATAAAGGGTCATATGGAAAAATTTTACATATAACAGGTTGTGATCATTATCGGGGAGCTGCGCTATTATCGGCTCGGGCGGCTGTTTATACAGGAAGTGGAATTGTTTGTGTTTATTCAAGTGATAAAGTTGTTGATGCTTTGGCAACAACAATACCAGAGTGTACTTCTTTAATTAGAAACGATGTGTTAGATATAGATTTATTTTGTAAATATGATACGATTTTGATTGGTTCGGGACTTGGTTTGAATGAGCAAAGTGAGCAATATGTTATTGATGTACTTAAAAATGCGACATGTCCATTGGTTATTGACGGTGATGCATTAACAATTGTTTCTAAACATCTTGATTTATTAAAAGAGTTTAAGTATCCTGTTATTTTAACACCGCATCATGGTGAATTTAAACGCTTATGTAATTATGAAGATGAGTTAGATATGATAGAAAAAGTAAATCAATTTTCTTTAGATTATGGAGTAATAGTTGTTTTAAAGGGACCAAATACGATAATTACTGATGGTAATGAAATTTATCGTAATATTACCGCAAATAAAGCAATGGCTACAGCTGGTATGGGAGATGTGTTGGCAGGGATGATTTCTAGTTTTGTTGGACAAGGATATTCATCTAAAATAGCTGCTATTTTAGGAACATATATTCATGGTAGTTGCGGAGATATAATTGCCGAAAATTCATATACGGTGATACCAAGTAAAATGATTAATTTGATTCCTAAAGTTATGCATGAAATTATTAAAAAATAAAAAGAGGTTGTAATGAGCAAATAATTATTTTATAGTTGCGTAAAACAAAAAGCACAAGTGAGATAACTTCTTTACGAAGAGTTTCCTTGTGCTTTTGTAATATTATAAGGTTATGTTCTGCAATTCGGTTGAATTTTTTATAATATATAAAAATTTATCTTTCACCTTAATTATTGATAATATCCATTTTGCTGACATACTTGATGAATTGATTCAGAGAAAATAGATCTAGATTTTTTATTAGCATCAGTATTTGCATTCTTTTTATCTATGTAATTATCTCTAACTTGTTGCCACAATTTATGCTTTTTAATTCATTCAATTTTAGTAGCAAGATCATAATATCCTTTAGGCTGATATTCCCATGAATAACTACACTGTTTTTTGTTATAACGAATATATTGTTGCCGCCCATCACTGCAGTTATATATAATGCAAAAATCACAACTATATAAGATACAAGAGTTAACTCTATCTTTTACTTTGATGGTAAGCACACGAGTAGATTCTTCGGTATAATTGTATCCATAAATTAGATAACCATGGGGATTGATAACATCATCTAGATTTTTGCGAAGAATGTTTCGTATTTCTTTGGGAGAATAGTCTTCGTTAGGATCATTTACTTCAATATTCACATCAAAGTCAAAACCTACGTTAGAATTTCGATCACGGATTATCATTTTTCGTTTGCAACTACCTACGAAATGATATTGAAAAGTAAAATAATTACCAACTTTATTTTGTAACCTATGGATAATTTTTAAGAGTTCATCTCTAATCGATTTCCATTCTTCTTTTGGAACATATTCAAAATTGTGCATAATCATAATTTTTTCTTTCTTTCCCAAGCCGTCCAAATAGATTTTACTGAATCTATATCATTACATTGTACATTTATATCAATTATCTATTTGATATTATTGTTTCTTGTATAGCAATAAAAATTTATATTCAATTTTATAGGGAAGTCAGATCGTTCAAACTGGTATTGAAAATGACTGAAGTTGTTAATTATAGAAAGAATCGTCCTAAACTTACTATGACTGAACCTTGGGATTTCATTAAGTTCGATTTATTGCTTGATCAAAGAATTTTCATTAAATAGTAATGATGAAAGTAAGATATTTAAAGAATCTAGTAATTATTCCATCGATGATATAAAAGAACTAGTAAGGTAAAAAAATAAAACTGGGTCCAAGAGGGGGGGTGAGATATAAAAAGCGAATGAATAATTTTTAATTATTCATTCGTAAGTAGTCTCTTTTTGTAAATAATCATTATTTAGAAGTTGAATTTCTTCTAATGATGGTAATATTTCTACCGCTATCTTTATATTTTCGATAGCTATAAAATAAGTCACTATTTTCAACTGTGCAATAATTAGAAATTGTTATATTTTTATCTAAAAGTCCTAAATTTAAAAGCATTTGTTTATTAAGTCCTTGATTGTCCATAAGATAGTGACTATCATCTGTTTTGTGATAATACGGGGAAGTGTCAAAATCCATTTTTTTTACTAAATCAATAACATTATCCATTACCTCAAGACAATTTTTGCAAATGGATGGACCGATGTATGCAAGCATTGTTTTTGGATTACAATGTTCATTGTCAATTAAGTGTTGGGTAACCTTAGAAACTATTTGTTTAGTTGTTCCTGACCATCCAGAATGAATTGCTGCAATAATATTTGTTTCGGGACTATATAATAAAACGGGTGTACAATCAGCATGAAATGACAAAAGAAATAAATCAGCATCTTTTGTATATAAAGCATCTGTATTATCAAAGGCACTTTCTTGATTATAAATACCTTTACCCCCATCAGCAATTGAAACTTCTTTGAAATTTGTAGAATGAACTTGATGTGGTGCAACCATATGATCAAAATCTGTATGTAAATATTCAGCAAGTGTTTTTCGATTATTCAAAATTAACTCCTGATCAGGATTATTAAAAGACATATCACCAAATTCTTTGGTTACAGTATATGCTTCGATGTTAGTTGTAGTATTCCATTTAATTAATTTCATTTTTTTATCCTTTCCATGTAATTTGTCTTAGCTTTTATTTTTATAGAACATATAGTATATTAGAGGAGGTGAAAAGAATGTTTAATAATTGTGGATGTGGATGCTGTGGAAATGGTTTTGGAAGATGGAATAATAACTGTCGTGCAATGCCAATTGTCGCTCCTAGAAAAGTATGTACTACTTGTTCTAATCAATATGTAGAACAACCAATCATTTGTCCAATTGAATGTAGACACATTAGAAATATAGTTTATTATCCAACTTATTATCCTCGCTATGAACGCACTTGCATGACTCAAAGTAATGGCAATCCATTTGTAAGTGGAAATAATTCAATGGCAAATGGAAGCTATAGTAATAATTCAATGGGAGAATACAGTAATAGTTTTGAGGGAATGCCAAATTGGCAAAATAGTAGTGAATGTACTCGTTAGAAAAATAGATGCTTAAGCATCTATTTTTTCTTTAATTCATTTAAACAATTAATATCAGGGTCAATATAAATGGTTTTATATGAGTCTAAAATTACTTGACCAGGTTTTGCACCATGAGGTTTTTTTAGGGTTTTGATCAATGTGTAATTTACAGGTACACTGCTACTATTTTTTCCTTTAGAATAACAGGCGGCAATATTGCTGGCTAGTCGAATAGTGTATTCATCTAATTGATCCCCTTTTACAACAACATGACTACCAGGCATGTCTTTTACATGAAACCATGTATCATAGCGATGAGCGTGTTTGAAAGTTAAATAATCGTTTTGAAGGTTGTTTTTGCCGACTGATATTTCAATATTATCTTTTGTATAATATGTTTCAAATGACGGTTTTTTATTTTTACGAATTGTATTAACTTTCTTTTTCTTTTTTAAATAACCTAAATTTTCTAATTCTTCTTTTATTTCTAATGCATCATAGTATGAAGCATTATCCATTAAAGTTAGTAAACTATCAAAATAGTCGATTTCATTTTTAGTTAGTGCAATTTGTTCATTTAATATATTTATAGAATTCTTTGCTTTTTGATATTTATTATAATACTTTTGAGCATTTTCTTTTGGACTTAATTTTTCATCTAAATCAATCATTATTTTAGTATTATCATAATAATTATCTAGTTCTACATGTTTCATTCCTTTTTTTATTAGTGATAAATTTGAGTATAGTAAATCACCAATAATACGATATTCATCACTGTTTTTTGAATCTTCTAATGTTGCTTGGAGTTTAATTAATTTAGAAACGTTTTTTTGATGTTCGTTGGAAATGAATTTTAATAAGTTTGAAGTTTGTTGTTTTATTCTTTCTTTTTGATCAATGAGGTTAAAATGCTGATCTAAACCGTCAAATAGTGAATAGTTTGATACTTGAGCATTTAAGTGAGTTAAAGGGATTAAATGAAAATATTCTTTGTTTTCGGTTTTACATAAATATAATGTCGAACTATTTTTTATTTCAGTCATAATATCTTTAAATGATATATCGTTATCGTGTCTAAAAAGAATTTCTTTTGAAAGAATCGGAGATATACCCTGATATATTTTAGTTAAATTATTGTTTTCAACAAAGTCACTAGTAAAAGGATTTAGTTTTGTTTTATCCATTGGAGGCAAGCGATAAATTGCTCCTGGTTGAATAAATCTTTCGCTATTGATATTTGGAGTAATTCGTTTTAAACAATCAATAATTTTTTTATCTTGATTACAAAGAATAATATTTGAATGTTTACCCATTATTTCGATGAAACAATGATATTCGATATAATCACCAAATTCATTGTGACACCCAAAAAGAATATGACAAATTCGATCTAGTTCAATTTGTTCAATTACCTTAATATATCCACCTTCTAAATGTTTACGAAATAACATAGTTAAAGGATTTGGACTTTCAGGTGTAGGATAGTTTAAATTTGTTAGTTGGATTCTTGCATACATTGGATGACAAGAAAGTAACAGTTTATAGTTAGTACGATTATTTCTTATCTGTATTAATAATTCATATTTTGAAATTTGGTAGATTTTGTTGATTCTACCACCAGTTATTGTTTTATTTAAAGCATCGATTACTTGATGCATCATTATTCCATCATAAGCCATTTTTATCACCGATGTAAGTATAACATATATTCTAAATAATTGATATTATATAGTTTGAAAACAATTGACATTATAGATAGTATTTTGTATGATGAACTTATCAAAAAAAGGGGTGTAGAATGTGCAAAAAGGAATGTTGATAATACTTAGTGGGCCTAGTGGTGTTGGTAAAGGAACAGTAAGAGAAGAATTATTTAAAGACGATAGTTTAAATTTAGCTTATTCAATTTCAATGACAACTAGAAAGCCACGACCAAATGAAAGAGATGGGATTGATTATTTTTTTGTAGAAGAGGAAGAATTTAAAAATAAAATTGATGAAGGAAAACTTTTGGAGTGGGCTCAGTTTGTTGGTAATTACTATGGAACCCCTAAAGATTATGTTGATCAATTACTAAATGAAGGAAAAAATGTGGTATTAGAAATAGAAGTTCAGGGTGCACTTCAGGTTATGAAAAAATGTCCTGATGCAACAACTATTTTTATTGTACCACCTAGTTTAGAAGAATTAGAAAGAAGAATACGTGGACGACGTACAGAGGATGAGGAGATTGTTCAACAACGTTTAGCTAAGGCGAGAAAAGAAATAGCAACTAAGGATGAGTATAAATATGTTGTTGAAAATGATGATTTAATTGCAGCTAAAGATAAAATTGCTGATATTATTAGAGATCATCGCACTAATCAGGGGTAAATATCCCTGATTTTTAATAGGAGGTAAAATGGAAAAATTAAAAGATTATTTAAAATTATTTACATATATTTTTTATCCGGGTATTGTTTTTATTTTGTATCTTTCACAAGTACTTGAAGGAAATTTAGGTATTGATTTGATTTTTTGTCCAACGGATTTGGTTTTTATGTCATTTGTTTTGGTTTTATATGTAATATTTGATATGTATAAAATTTTTGAAAGTAAATTAGTTAAAAAGATGAAAAAGGATAATGGTAGATATAAATTATCATTTATGTTTATTTTTATTATTTCATTAGTGTTGTTGATGGATCTATATGATAATTTAAAAGTATATTTTTATTTGAATAATAATGTTAGTGTTAATTTAGTTATTGTTTTTATTATTTGGTTGGTTTTATTTGGAATTTGTTATTTTATAGATATGAAAAAAAAGTAGTTTAGAGGGGAGACTTCCCCTCTTGTCGTATTTCCAAGGAAATATTGAAAGAAGGTGATAAAATGTTTAAATATGTAGCCTTGTGCTTTGTCTTAGTTAATCTTTTTGTTTTTGTAACGATTTTTAAGAAACCACAAAAGAAACAAAAGCAAAGTAAATATGACTGTGCAATAGTCTGTGGTTTTCCTGCAAATAGCGATGGTATTCCTTCATTAATTATGAAATCACGAGTTGAAAAAGCAGTGGAATTATATCGACATAATAAAATTGATTATATTATTTTTTCTGGTGGTAAAGTTCATAATAATTATGAAGAAGCGACGATTATGGAAGAATATGCGATATCATTAGGTTTAAATAGAAGAATAATTATTAAAGAAAATAGTGCGGTAAGTACTTATCATAATTTATTGTATTGTACTAAAATAATGAATGAACATAATTTTAATAGTTGTTTAGTTGTTACAAATGGATGGCATTTGCGTAAAGCTGATCATTATGCAAGAAAAAATAAATTGAATTATGCAATGGTAGTTGCTAATAATCCAAGTGAATTTAATAAGTTAAAAATATTATATTTGTATCTTAAAACTAATTTGATGATGTATATTAATTTATTTAAAGGATATTATTGATAGTACAAATTTAGATAATGAAGTCTATTTTGCTTCATGATAAAATAGGAAAAACGGAGATGATTGTAGTGTATATTGTACAGGTATTAGTTGAACATCCAACTCATGCTTTAGATACAGCTTTTGATTATTTATCTAATGAAGAGGTTTTAAAAGGGGTAAGAGTAAAAATTGCTTTTGGACATCAAAAAATCATAGGATATGTAATTGATTGTCGGTATAGTAAGTTATCAAAAGATGAGTTAGAAAACGAAGCTGGTTTTAAATATCGTTATATTAGTGAAATAGTTGATGATCAACCGCTTTTAAATCATGAGTTACAAGAATTATCGTTAACGTTGTCTAAATTAACATTATCGCCACGGATTAGTTGTTTTCAAGCAATGTTACCACCTCAATTAAAACCTAGTAGTAATAAAAGTATAGGCATTAAATATCAAAAAGTAATTAAGGTTTTAGGTAATCAAGTAAAAACTCCAAAACAAAAAGAAGCATTGGAGTATTTAAAAAATAATGATGAAATATGTTTAAAAGATTTTCCATATACTCGAGGATTACTTAATAATTTAATTAAACAAAATGCAGTTAAAATTATTGAAAAAGAAATTTATCGAGATCCCTTTTTGGATAATTGCAAAGATGAAAAGGAATTTACTTTGACAGTTGATCAACAAAAAGTTGTTAATGGAATTAGGACAAAGATTGATACCTTTCATACAGCGTTGATTCATGGTGTAACTGGTTCAGGTAAAACAGAAGTGTATTTACACTTATCCAAACATGTAATTAATCTAGGAAAAACTGTCTTAATACTTGTTCCGGAGATTTCTTTAACACCGATGATGGTTAATGTTTTTAAACACCGTTTTAAAAATCAAGTAGCAATTCTTCATTCTAAGCTTTCGCCTGGTGAACGGTATGATGAATATCGTCGAATTTTAAACAAAGATGTTAAAATTGTAGTTGGGGCGCGTAGTGCTATTTTTGCGCCATTAGAAAAAATAGGTTTGATTATTTTAGATGAAGAACACGATTCTAGTTATAAACAAGAAACTAAACCACGTTATCAAACAATTCAGATTGCTCGAATACGTGGACAATACCATAATTGCCCAGTTGTATTAGGCAGTGCAACACCTTCATTGGAATCATATGGTCGAGCTTTAAAAGGAGTATATGATTTATATGAATTAAATAAGAGAATTAATAAGTTTCCTTTACCAAAAATCGAATTAATAGATATGGCTGATGAAATTAGACATAAAAATTATTCGTTATTTTCTACAGCGATGAAAACAAAAATACAAAATTGTATTGATAAAGGAGAACAGATTATTTTACTTTTAAATAAGCGGGGTTATGCAACGTATGTACGTTGTCTTGATTGTGGTGAAGTGATAAAGTGTCCTCACTGTGATGTTACTTTAACTTATCATAAGCATGATAATAAGTTACGTTGTCATTATTGTGAATATCAAAGAGATATGTTTATAAGTTGCCCTAATTGTAATGGACATAATTTAAAATTAGTTGGTAGTGGTACTCAAAAAATAGAGGAGCAAATTAATCATATTTTTCATGATGCTAAAGTAATTAGATATGATGTGGATACTACTAAACGAAAAGATGGTCATCAAAAATTATTAGAAAGCTTTGAAAAGAAGGAAGCTAATATTTTATTAGGTACGCAAATGATTGCAAAAGGATTAGATTTTGAAAATGTAACTTTTGTTGGTGTTTTAAATGCTGATATTAGTTTAAATATTCCTGATTTTAGGGCTAATGAAAGAACATTTCAATTATTAGAACAAGTTTCTGGACGGAGTGGACGTGGTAAAAAAGAAGGAACGGTAATGATTCAAACTTATAATCCTGATCATTTTGTGTTGCAATGTGTAAAAGATCATGATTATTTTAGGTTTTTTAATGAAGAAATGGAATTTAGAAAATTAGCAAAATATCCTCCTTATGTACATTTGGTAAGTATTTTGATACAAGGTAAAGATGAAGAGATGGTATCGAAGTGTACTATGCAAATTAAAGCATATTTTCAAAAGCAATTAAAAGATGTATTAATATTAGGTCCAGCTAATAGTTTGATTTATCGTATGCATGATATATATCGTAAACGTATTATGATCAAATTCACTAATAGCAAAGCCTTGTATCCTGTATTATTTAAATTAAATGATTTTTATAATCGAAATGGACATAAAGTAAATGTAGTATGTGATTTTAATCCATATAGTCAAATATAAAGAGAAAGGAAAAATTATGGCAAGAGAAGTTGCATTAGAAATATTATTGAAGTATCATAATGAACATAGTTATTTAAATATAACTTTAAATGAGTATTTAAAAAATAGTACATTATCTAGAAATGATAAGGATTTAGTTACACGAATCGTATACGGTACAGTTCAAAATATGATATATCTTGAATATCAATTAGCACCATATATAAAAGATAAGAAAGTAAAAAATAAAGAGAAAATGATTTTATTGATGTCTTTATATCAATTGATATTTTTAGATAAAGTACCTGAATATGCAGTTATTGATGAGGCAGTGAAATTAGCTAAAAAGAAAAATTTTTATGCTGGAAAGTTTGTAAATGCAATTTTACGTAATTATCTTCGTAATGGGAAAAGAAAAATTGAAGCTAAAGATGAATTAGAAAAGTTATCTATTGAAACAAGTCATCCCTTATGGTTAGTAAAAATGTTTACTAAACAATATGACTATGAAACAGCAAAAAAAATTTGCATTCATGATAATACACCACCGGTTAGAACTGCACGTGTAAATACATTAAAGACAAATAAAGAAGTTTTATTAAAAGAGGGATGTTTTAAAAATGGAAATTTAGCACCTGATGCGCTTTTATATAATGCGGGAAATATTGCTGAAAGTACTTATTATAAAGAAGGATTAGTTACGATTCAAGATGAGTCAAGTCAATTAGTTGCACCGTTATTATCGCCTAGTGAAGATGATTTAGTTTTGGATATGTGTTGTGCGCCAGGAAGTAAGACAACTCATTTGGCTGCATTGATGCATAATAAAGGAAAGATCGTTGCTTGTGATTTGTTTGAACATAAAATTAGATTAGTTAAAGAAAATTTAAAGCGTTTGAATATTAGTAACGTTGAGTTGAATGCAATAGATGCAACTACTTTAAAAGAAAAATATTTAGAGGGAACGTTTGATAAAATTTTATTAGATGCTCCTTGTAGTGGTTTAGGAGTAATGAAAAGAAAACCGGAAATTAAATATCATGAGTCTAGTGTAATGGATATAATTATTCCATTACAGGCAAAATTATTAGACAATGCCTACTATTTATTGAAAAATAATGGTAGAATGGTATATAGTACTTGTACTATAAATAAAAAAGAAAATGAACAGATGATAAAAAAATTTATTGAAAAATATCCTGATATGAAAATAGTTGAGGAAAGAAAAGTTTTACCGTTTGTTTATGATAGTGATGGTTTTTATATGTGTAAATTAGAAAAAGGAAAATAAGATGAAAAATATATATGATTATTCTTTAGAACAATTAACTGAATACTTTCAATCAATTAAACAAAAGCCGTTTAGAGCTAAGCAAGTTTTTAGTTGGCTTTATCAAAAAGATGCTCGTTCATTTGATGATATGTCGGATTTATCAAAGGAGCTTAGAAATAGCTTAAAAGATGAATTTAATTTTGATATATTAAAAATTAAAGAAAAACAAGTGTCTAAAGATGGGACGATTAAGTATTTGTTTGAACTATTAGATGGTAGCTTGATTGAATCGGTACTAATGATTCATGATTATGGTAAATCATTGTGTGTAACAAGCCAAGTTGGGTGCAATATGAAATGTAAATTTTGTGCAAGTGGATTGCTTAATAAGCAACGTGATTTATCACCGGGTGAGATTGTTAGTCAAATTATTAAAATACAACAAGATACAAATCAAAGAATTAGTCATGTTGTTGTTATGGGAACTGGGGAACCATTTGATAATTATGATAATGTGATGGATTTTGTAAGAATTATTAATCATCCAAATGGGTTAGCAATAGGGGCAAGACATATTACAATATCAACATGTGGTTTAGTAAAAGGAATTGAAAAATATAGTGAAGAAGGAATTCAAACTAATTTAGCTATTTCTTTACATGCACCAAATGATGAAATTCGTGATGAATTGATGCCAATTAATAAGGTTTATCCAATGGATAAACTAAGAGAGGCAGTTAGTGATTATATAGATAAAACTAATCGACGAGTTACATTTGAATATATATTATTAAAAGATATTAATGATGATATAATTTATGCAAGACAGTTAGCTCATTATTTAAGAGGATTAAATGCATATGTAAATTTAATTCCTTATAACAGTGTTGACGAACATGGTTATCAGCCAAGTACAAGAGAACAGGCTGAATTATTTAAAAGTGAATTGCTTAGATTACATATAAATGTAACGATGAGAAAAGAGCATGGTCGAGATATAGACGGTGCTTGTGGGCAACTGCGAGCTAAAAGAAGTGGGGTGAAATAATGAACTATTATGCAAATACTGACATTGGAAAAGTAAGAAGTAAAAATCAAGATCAAGCAATGGTAATTGTTAATACAAAAGATCAAATTGTTGCTGTGGTATGTGATGGTATGGGCGGCCATCGTTCTGGAGAAATTGCTTCAAGAGTAGTGATAGAACATGTAACTAGTTGTTTTAATTGTATACCACCGTTTGATAACGATATTGAAGTCAAAAAATGGTTGCAAGATACAATTGAAGAAGCAAATATTATTGTAAAAAAAATGGCAATGCAAAATGAAGAACATCGTGGAATGGGAACAACAATTGTAATTGCAGTTTTTATGAATGAAACACTATATATATCACATGTTGGAGATAGCCGTGCTTATGTTTTTAAAAATGGTCAATTACATCAGGTAACTATCGATCATACATTAGTCAATGAATTAATTGAACGCGGTGTAATTAATGAAGAAGAAGGTAAGAATCATAGTCAAAAACATGTTTTGACTCAAGCGATAGGTGCAGATACTAAATTGGCCCCTTCTTTAATTGAGTTAGAGTTTGCGGATAGTTTATTATTACTTTGTAGTGATGGGTTATATAATACCCTTGATAATGAAAAAATAATTGATGTTTTAAAAAGAAGTTTAAAAGTTACTGATATGGTAAATGAATTAATTGATTTAGCTAATGAAAATGGTGGATATGACAATATTGCTGTAGCTATTATTGATAATAGGGGAGGTAAATAGAATGTCAAAAATCATTGCGGAACGTTATGAGTTATTGGAATTAATTGGACAAGGTGGGATGGCTGATGTTTATTTAGCTAAAGATATTATTTTAAATCGAACAATTGCAATTAAAATTTTAAGAACTAGTTTAGCTAAAGATCCCATTTATGTAACTAGATTTCAGCGTGAAGCAAGTGCTGCTGCGGCACTTTCTCATAAAAATATTGTTGAAATATATGATGTAGGTGAAGATGATGATAAGTATTATATAGTAATGGAATATGTTCCAGGAACAACGTTGAAAGAATTGATTTTAAAACGTGGGGCACTTCATTATGTAGAAGCTATTGATATTATGAAGCAGGTAGTTGGTGGAATTGCTAAAGCTCATCAGCTTGGTATTATTCATCGTGATTTGAAACCTCAAAATATATTGGTTACTGATAGTGGAGTTGCAAAGATTGCTGATTTTGGAATTGCATCGATGCAATCACTTGCTCAAGTTACGCAAACTGATGTAATAATGGGTTCATTACATTATTTGGCTCCAGAAATAGCACGTGGTGAAAAAGCAACAATACAAAGTGATATTTATGCTCTAGGAATTGCTTTTTATGAATTGTTACGAGGTGAAGTTCCATTTAATGGTGAATCTCCGGTTAATATTGCATTAAAGCATATGCAAGATGATTTGCCATCATTATTAGAATTTAATCCTTCAATTCCTCAATCAGTTGAAAATATTATTATTAAAGCAACGGCTAAGAATTTAAATGATCGTTATCATAATGCAACTGAAATGCTAGATGATTTAAATACTTGTTTAGATCGCTTAAACGAAGAAAAATTGGTTTTTTCTTACGATAATGAGCCAGAACCTACGATTGTAATTGACTCTCGAGATGTGTTTAATGGCGAAGGTACTGGAAATATTACATCAAAAGAAATTGTTAAAGATGATGAAGTTGAAGAAGATAAAGGTATCAAAAAGTTAATTAATAAATTTAAAAATTTAGATACTAAAGCTAAAGTAGGAATTATTGCAGGGGTAATTGTAGTTGTTGCAACAATAGCATTTTTTCTTTATGCAAACATTCGTCCAGATACTAATTTAATGCCAGATTTAGAGGGCAAAACTAAGAAACAGGCAATAGCTTTGTTAAAAGATTATAATGTAACTATAAGTGATGATGTTACTAAAAAATTATCAGATGAATATGATAAAGGTAAAATTCTTGAAACTGATCCAAAAAAAGGTACAACTATTAAAGAAGGTGATGTTGTTAAGTTAACCATTTCTAAAGGAAAGTATATTGTTATCGATGATTATATTGGTATGGATGAAGAAAAGGCAACGAAAGCTTTGGAAAAACTTGGTCTTGAGGTGGAAATTAACAAAGAGGTTTCTTCAAAGTCAAGAGGAACAGTTATTGATCAAAGTATTGATGAGGGAGAAAAATTAGATCCAACGAAGAAAAAAGAATTAAAGATAACATTAACAGTATCTAAAGGTAATTATACTGTTATAGGTGATTATTTAGGAATGGATGTAGAAAAAGCTAAAGAAACGTTAGCAAAATTAGGTTTTGATGTAATTGTTAAACAAGAAGAGTCAGAAAAACCTGTGGGAACAGTTATAGATCAAAGTTTACAAAGTGGTCATAAGATTGATCCTGATGAAACTAATCGAACAATTACTTTAACAGTTTCAGCAGGTGTGAAAATAGAAATCCCTAATGTTGTAGGAATGGATATAAGTGCGGCTAAAAGTCGTTTGGAAAGTAAGGGGTTTGTAGTGGTTCTTAATAGGTTATCTACTGATTCATTGACTGAAGAAGAAATAAATAAAATTGTTATTAACAAAGTTTTAAGACAAAGTCCAGATGCATTTAGTACAGTTAATAAAAATGGAGAAACTGTTACTTTGGATTATTATGATAAAAAACCGGAAATTCCTGAAGATGAATAGGAGGTAATTGATGTTTCAAGGTAGAATAGTTAAAGCTTTATCGGGATTTTATTATGTTGAGGATAATAATAAGATTATTGAGTGTCGTGCAAGGGGTAAATTTCGTAAAGATGAAATAAAACCTCTTGTAGGAGACTTTGTTGAATATCAAGATGGTTATATTATGAAATTACTTCCTAGAAAGAATTTCTTAGTTCGTCCGCCTATATGTAATATTGATCAGGTATTGATAGTAAATTCGTGTAAAGAACCTGATTTTTCTTCAATGTTATTGGATAAATTTTTATTGGTAGTTGAACATTTAAATATTGAACCGATAATTGTTTTATCTAAAATGGATTTAGATGATGGCAGTGTCGAAAGTTATGTTAATGATTATCGAAAAGCAGGATATAAAGTTTATGAAATTAGTTCTAAAGATAATTGTGGAATTGATGAAATAAAAGCTATTTTTAAAGATAAAGTAACTGTAATTACCGGACAAAGCGGAGTGGGTAAAAGCAGTTTATTAAATGCTTTGGATATTGAGTTGAATTTAGAAACAAATAATATTTCAAAGGCATTGGGACGAGGAAAACATACTACTAGGCATGTTGAATTGATTAAGATGTACAATGGGTATATTGGTGATACACCGGGATTTTCATCATTAGAATTAGATATGTCACCAGAACAGTTGGCTATTGCGTATCATGATTTTAAAGAATATAGCCAAGAATGTAAATTTAGGGGTTGTCTTCATGATAAAGAACCTGATTGTGCAATAAAAAAGGCAGTCGATGATGGGATGATTTCTAAAGAGAGATATGAACATTATTTATTAAATTTGCAAGAAGTAAAAAGGAAAGAGGAACGTAAATATGGTTAAAATTGCACCTTCGTTGTTATCAGCGAATTTTGTATGTTTGAAAGAAGAAATTGATAAAATTAAAGTGGCTGAATGGATTCATTATGATGTGATGGATGGTCATTTTGTACCAAATATTTCATTTGGTTATAGTATTTTAAAAGATATTAGTAAGGTTACTGATAAGTATTTAGATGTTCATTTAATGATTGATGATCCATTTAAATATGTTGATAATTTTATTGCAAGTAATGCTTCATTAATTGTTTTTCATTATGAAGCGGTTGAAGAAAATGAAATAAATAAATTAATTAATCATATTAAAAATAATAATATCGATGTTGGAATTGCAATTAAACCAGATACTTGTGTAGATGTATTAAAACCATTTTTATCTGAATTAGATTTAGTTTTGGTAATGTCGGTTGAACCAGGATTTGGTGGACAAACATTTAATCATAGTGCATTAGAAAAAATTTCAAAACTTGCAAAGCTTAGAGAAGATAATAATTATTGTTATTTAATTGAAGTAGATGGTGGGATAAATGAATCTACTGCTAAGTTATGTAGACAAGCAGGTGTTGATGTACTTGTAGCTGGAAGCTTTGTTTTTAATAGTGATGATTGTACAAAAGCAATTGAATCATTGCGATGAAAATAGGAATATGTAGTGCCATGGCTAAAGAAATTGATATTTCTTTAGATTATATTGGAGTTGATCGTGGTATTGAGGTTTTAATTGATCAAGGAATAAAACCAATTTATGCAATTGGTGATTTTGATTCAATTAGAGATGAACATCTATTATTAAATTTAAAAATAGAGCGTTTGCCAACTAGAAAAGATGTTACAGATACACATGCAGCAATTGAATATGCGATTAATAATGGCTATGATGAAATTGATATTTATGGGGTTACTGGAGGACGATTAGATCATTTTTTAGGAGTTATGTGTTTGCTTGAAAAATATTCAAATATAAAAATTAGAATAATTGATGATCAAAATATAATCGAACTCTTAGAACCTGGAAGACATAAAGTTTATGGTGCTGAATATAAATATTTTTCTTTATTTGCGTGTAATGATAGTTATATTGATATTGAGCATGCTCAATATCAATTAAATAATTATTATTTAAAGCGAGATGATCCATTATGTGTTTCAAATCAAGTAATCGATAATTTTGCATATATAAAAAATAGTGATAATATTTTTTTAGTTAGAACTAAAGATAAAGAAAAATAACTGTTAAAATAAACAGTTATTTGTACGTATAAATAATTTTACCAGTTTTGATTGTTGAGGCAGTAGACATTGTTTTAATTGGATGGTCGTGATAGTTACAAATAACGACAGGAGTTATTATTTTATAATTGTATTTTTTTAATAATTTGTCGCTTATTTTTACAATAGGGGTACCAACATTTATTTCATCACCAACGTTTATATGATATGTGTAATTCGAAGGATCTGATTTTAAAGATTGAATACCGATATGTACTAAGATTTCAACGCCGTCTTCAGTAATAATTCCAAATGCATGTTTAGTTGGGGCAATTATGCTTATTTTTCCTTTACATGGAGAATAGATATAATTTGAGGTTATCTCAATGGCTAAGCCATCACCGACTAACTTATTAGAAAAGGCTTTGTCATTTAAAAATTGTAAATGAATTATTTTTCCACTTGCGGGTGCACATATATATTTAGTTTTATTATAAGAAACAAATTTTGATAGTATTTCCAAAATAATAACCTCCTTTATGAATAAAAGGCATTAGCGGTTACATATAATAACTGCTAATGCCTAATTTAATAGTAACATTATATTTAAATTGTAACTTTTAATTTTGTTACTGTCAACTATCTGATTGACATTATTGTTTTTGTTGACATATTTTGATATTAAAGGGTATAATTTTTAAAGAGTAAGAGCGAATGATATGTTTGAAAGGTAGGAAAAGTATGAGCTATGTTCAACGATTAGGAAAATCTTTGATGTTACCTGTTTCAGTGATGCCGATAGCAGCTTTGTTGAAAGGAATTGGTTATTGGATTGATCCGGTTGGTTGGGGTAGTAATAATTTGATTTCAGCATTTTTAATTGAATCGGGTTCGGTGATAATGGATAATTTGCCACTTTTTTTTGCGGTTGGTATAGCAGTAGGAATGGTAAAAGAAAAAGATACTGTTTTAAGTTTATGTGCAGTTGTTTCGTATTTGATAGTAGCGAAATTATTATCAGTTGAAACAGTTTCTTTAATTAGACATATTTCGGTTGAAGAAGTTTCACTAGCATTTGAAAATTCTGCAAATAGTTTAGTTGGAATATTAGTAGGATTAATTGTGGCGTTTAATTATAAACATTTTTCAAAAATCCAATTACCGATGGCTTTATCTTTTTTTGGAGGTAAGCGCTTTGTTTTGATTGTTTCAACTGTAATGATGCTTTTTTTATCAAGTGTATTGATGGTTGTATGGCCATTTTTATATAGCGTGTCGATTAGTTTTGGTAAAGCAATATCTGATTTGGGACCAATTGGAGCTGGATTATATGGATTTTTTAATCGGTTATTAGTTCCGACTGGCTTACATCATGCACTAAATTCAGTGTTTTGGTTCGATAGTGCAGGAATTAATGATATTGGAAAATTCTGGGGAACAATATCTGGAAGTGTAGTGGGAAAAACAGGGATGTATCAAGCAGGTTTTTTTCCTGTAATGATGTTTGGGTTGCCGGCTGCAGCAATTGCAATTTATAAATGTGCAAGACCAGAAAAGAAAAAACAGGTAGGAGCGGTTTTATTATCAGCTGCATTTGCATCATTTTTAACCGGAGTAACTGAACCGTTAGAATTTTCATTTATGTTTGTTGCACCGATTTTATATGTTATACATGCTTTAATGACAGGGATAATGATGTTTATTGCAGCGTTTTTTCAATGGATAGCTGGATTTGGTTTTTCTGCGGGATTAATTGATTACATTTTAAGTATTCGATCGCCTTATGCTCATAATATTTTTATGCTAATTCCGTTAGGAATTATATGTGGAATTATTTATTATGGTATTTTTAGATTTATGATTATTCGTTATAATCTTATGACACCAGGAAGAGAAATTGATGATACATTAGAAGAAATCAATGAAAATGAATCTAATATTATTTTAGTTAGTGATGATTATGATGAATTAGCAATTGTTTTATTGGAAGCATTAGGAGGACGAGGTAATGTTATGTATGTTGATAATTGCATTACACGCTTAAGAATAGAATTAAAAGATCTTGATTTAGTAAATGAACAACAAATTTTAGCAATTGGAGCAACTGGAATAGTAAAAGTTGGAAAAAGTAGTATTCAAATAATTATTGGGACTAAGGTTGGTTTTATTGCGGATTCATTAAATGATATATTGATGTAATAGGAAATAATGTGAGATTTTCTAGTTACTGATTTATGAATTATGATAAATAATTTAAATGAAAATAAGCAGTTAAGTTAATACTGTATTAATAAGTGTTTACTAAAAAAGTTTATTGCGGATATAAAAATATTAGGTGATGAAATTTATTTTCAATGTATTGTATTGAATAGATAAAATATTTAATTATACAGTTAGTAAATTTTTATGTTATAGATAGTGTTTTGAAATATGTTTGAGTTGTAATGGAAGAATATAGTTGTTAAAAAAGATTAAAAGTAAACCTAAAGGATTAAAGATAGATTTGATTATGTAAATAAAATAGTATTGAAATTGACATAAAAATCTTTCCTCTTAGATTTTAAAAATGTTAGGTTGAAAACGGAAGATAAAAATCAAGGTATAAAAGGGGAACTTTAATAAAATAAATAGCTTGAAAAATAGCTTAAGCATAATAAGGAAAGGAAAATTATAAAGAACTTTATAAAGTAAAGAATATACAAAAGATTAATAATTTATAGGTAACTGATACATGAATAAAAAGGCTTTGTAATTATAATTGATTTGTTTAAAAAGCTTTTGTATGTTATTAATTTAAAATTAAATATTTATTGTATTTATTTTACTTAACAAAAGTCCTTTGTAATAGGTGACAAAGTTGAAAATATTAAAAGTTTTTAACAATAATAGTATAGCAGCGATTTCTGATGATTTAGGAGATATTATACTGACGGGTTCAGGAATAGGTTTTCAAAAAAAAGCCGGTGATTTGGTTGATGAGTCTAAAATCGAAAAAACATATCTATTTAAAGACGATCAAAAAAAACGTTTTGAACAGTCGATTGCAGAGGTGCCTGCAGTTTATTTTGAAATAGCACATAAAATAGTTTCTAAAGCGGTAAAGGATTTAAAAGTTGATTTTAGTGGAGAAATTTTTATTGCTATAAGTGATCATCTTTCTTTTGCTGTAAAAAGAAAAAAAGAAAATATTTATTTACCAAATATTATTTTAAATGAAACTAAAATAATATATAAAGAAGAATATAAAGTAGGATTATGGGCATTAGATTATATAGAAAATAAAATTGGGGTTCAACTCGATGAAGATGAAGCAGGGTATTTAGCGTTACACTTAGTTAATTTTTCTCTAAGTAATAAGGCTAATAATGCAATGAAAATTGTTACATTAACAAAAGAAGTTTTAAATTTAATCAAGAAAACAATGAAAATCGAATTAGAAGAAGATTCAATTGCTTATACACGTATTTCTACACATCTTAAATTTTTAGCAGAAAGAATTTTTCAAGATAATGCTAGTAGTGTAGCAGATACTACTTCTGATATTCGTGAAATGCTTAAAGAAGATGCAAGATTGGCTTTATGTATTAATCGAATTGTTAAATTGATTAAAGAAAGATATAGTTATGATTTATCACCAGATGAACAAACATATCTTTGTATCCATATAAAAAAGAATACTACTAATAATTAATATTTTTATAAAAATTTAAACGGTAAAGACCGTTTTTTTTGCTTATAAGTTTATAAGAGAATTTATTAATTTTAGCTATAAATTGATAAAAAATAATAGATTTTAATAGGAATCTTTTTTTATTTAAAATGGTTAATATTTTAAAATATTATTATTTTTAGATAAATTATGTAATCATTATAAATTTTTATTTAATTACATTTTACTATTAGATGTCTATTTGACACGGTTATGTATGATGGTATAATAAATATGGTAGAATTATTTTCAACAAATAAATATTAAAAATTATGAAATTTGTTGACAATTCTATACAATACGTGAATTTCAATGATTAATAAACGTGGATTAATTTAATTGAGATTTGCGAGAAAGGGGAAAAAGATGAAAAGAACATTAAAAAAAGTATTGGCTGCTGTTTTAACTTTAACAATGACATTTAGTTCATTGGTAATTTTACAACCAGTAAATGCTGAAAATGAAGTGTCTGAATACACAATTTATCCAACACCTCATGAAATTGTATATAGCAATAGTAGGTTTGCAATTTCTGATGATGTTAATGTTGTATATGGTGATGCTATTGATAGTTTTACTAAAGATCATGTTGTGGATGTTTTAAATATTTTAGAAAAAACAAATACAGTAAGTGATGCTCTTGATGAAAGTAAAACAAATTTGATTGTTGGGACTTATAATTCAGATGATTATGCTGATAAATATTTTAAAGACAATGCTTTGATTGATAGTGAAGAATTATTCACTCATAGCGATTCTTATATTTTAAGTATCGATAATAATGTTATTGCAGTATTAGGTAGAGATACTGATGCGGCTTTCCACGGAATAACATCTTTAAAACATATCTTTAATCAAATTAAAGATAATAACATTTTAGAATTAAAAATTAATGATTATGCCGATGTAAAAGGGCGTGGATTTATTGAAGGATACTATGGTAATCCATGGTCAAATGAAGATCGTGCAGATTTAATGACTTTTGGAGGAGATTATAAATTAAATCAATATATTTATGCTCCTAAAGATGATCCAAAACATAATTCAAATTGGAGAGGTTTATATACTGATGATGAATTAGTTGAGGTTCGTAAGTTAGCTGAAGCTGGTAACAAAAGTAAATGTTACTATGTTTATGCATTACATACATTTATGTATAATCCAATTAGATTTAATACCGAAGAAAACTATCAAAATGATTTAAATGTTATCAAAACAAAATTTGAACAATTAATGGGTGCAGGAGTTAAACAATTTGCAATTTTAGCAGATGATGCAGGTGTTCCTGCTCAAGGAGCTCAATGTTATGTACGTTTAATGACAGATTTAACAAACTGGTTAATCGAAAAACAAAAAACTGTACCAGGATTAAAATCAGATATGATTTTCTGTCCAAATGACTATACTGGATTTGGTACTAGTGCACAAATGCAAACATTAAAACAATTACCTGATTCAGTAAGTATTATTCAAACAGGTGGTAGAGTTTGGGGTGAAGTTGGTCCAAACTTTAATGATCGATTCTATAGTAATATGGGACGTCCAGCCTATATGTGGATTAACTGGCCATGTAGTGATAATACTAAAGATGGATTAATTATGGGTGGAGCTGAAGCTGTTTTAAAACCAAATGTTCGCCCAGAAACTGTAGAAGGTATTGTTTTAAATCCAATGCAACAATCTGAACCAAGTAAAGAAGCATTATTTACTAATGCTGATTATGCATGGAATATTTGGAAAGAAGCAAGTCATTATGAAAAAGTTTGGGATGACTCATTTAATTATATGGATCATGGAACTATCGAAGATACACCTGCTTCTATTGCATTACGTGAATTAAGTAAACATATGATGAATTCTCAACAAATTGGTAATGAAGAATCAATCGAATTAAAAGATAAGATGTCAAGTTTCATTAATGCTTTGAATTCAGGTAGTGATATTATTGCTAGTGCAGATGATTTAATTAATGAATTTAAATTATTGCAAGAAAGTGCTAATACATACCGTGAAAATCCAGGTAATGAAAGAACAAAAAATCAAATTATTTATTGGTTAGATTGTTGGCAAGATACAACAGAAGCAATTATCAATTATTTAGAAGCAGCAAAATGTTTACAAAATGGTGCTGATAATGATGTGGTATGGGATAAATTCTCAACAGGTCAAGCAGCATTCGATAGATCTAGAGCACATGGTTTCAATTATGTTGACCATATTGAATATGCAAAAGTAGGTAGAAAATATATCTATCCATTTATGCAAAACTTAGATACAATTTTATCAGTTAAAGTAGGTACTATTGTAAATCCAGATCAACAAATTGTTACATTTATTACAAATCGTACTGATACACCAACTGGTTCTACTAAAAATGTATTAGATAATAATGCTTCTACTGAATTAATATATAAGAGTCCAAATACTATTTCTACTGGAACATATGTAGGTATTAATTATAGTAAAGCAATTGATGTTAATACTGTTACTTTTAGATTAGGACAAAGTGGTAATTTAAGAGATACGTTTGCTAAAGCAAAAGTTGAGTATACAACTGATGGAAAAACTTGGCAAGACGTTAATGGTGAAGAATATGAATTACCACAAGAAGTTACTATAACTGATCTTGATTTGAAAGATGTAAAAGGTATTAGAATGATCGCTACTGCTGATAAAACTAATACATGGTTAGGTATTCGTGATATTGTTGTAAATGGAAAAGGTGTCGATGAAAATAACAATGAAAAATATTCAGGCACTGTAATTAAATCATCAAATTATGGTATTTATGGATCATATAGTGAAGCCAATCTAGTTGATGATGATGATAGTACATTTACATGGTATAACCAAAATACTAAAGTTGGAGATTATGTAGGTCTTGACTTAGGCGAAGTTGTACCTTTAGGAGTTGTAAGATTTATTATGGGTAATAGTGGAAACGATTACTGGAATGCTTATGACTTAGAATATTCTACTGATGGACAAAGTTATACTGTATTTGAAAGTTATACACAAAATCTTGAAAAGAAAACAGTAACTGCTGATTTAACAGGTATTAAAGCTCGTTATGTAAGAGTTAGAAATACACAACCTAAAAATGTATGGTTGAAGATGTCTGATTTTAGAGTTAATCGACCAAATGATACTTTCGTTGATACAAATAATGATAGTTTAAAAGAAATTGCAACTAAGATTGATACAAGCGTTGCTTCAGTTGCAGCAGTAGAATCAGTAACTTTAAATCAAAATGAATATTTAGGAATTATTTTACCAAGAATTAGAGATTTATCTAATATTGATTTACAATTAGTAGGTGGAGATGCATTAACATTACAAGTATCAAAGAATTATGTTGATTGGGTAGATGTTGATGCAAGTAGTACAGATTTACCAGATGCTAGATATGTAAGATTAATTAATAAAACAGTAAATCCAATTACATTTGGAATTGAAAAATTTGAAGTACATTCAAATGAAGTCTCTGCACCTTTCTTATTAGAATCTGATATCGCTATTGCTCCAGGTTGGGGAGTAGCTGAAGATAGTCGTGAAAATGGAGCTGCATTTGATGGTAATATGGATACTTCTACTGAATTTGCTTCAACAGTTGAAGAAGGACAATATATTATTTATGATCTTGGTCAAGAAAGAACTATTAATAAATTAGCAATGTATTGCCAAGATAGTGCAGTTAATTATATTCGTGATGGAGAAATTTTTGTTTCAGATAATTTAGATGAATGGACTAAAGTTATAACAATTGGTGATGGTGTTGAAAACGTTGATGAAGCAAATGTTACTTGTATAAATTCTGATGCCGGATATAAAGCTTCTGCGACTTATCCAAATAAAGTTTATGTTGAAGGTAGTGCAGATAGTGTTAAGGCACGTTATATTAAAATTGTAATGACTGCCCCAAATACAGAACGTGCAGTACTATTTAATGAAATCGTTATTAATGATGGTGAATATATACCTGTAATTAATGATCCAACATTTAGTTCAAATACTATTGAAAAACAAGGATTTGAACCACAAGATATGTTTGATGGTAATTTATCAACATCTTATCGTCCTAATACTACTGAAGCAGGTTATATTAGTTATACACTTTCTGAAAAACTTGATGTAACTAAGATTAATATTGTTCAAACAGGAACTGTTAGTAATGCTAAAGTATTGGTATTGGTAGATAGTGAAAATGGTAGAGAATGGGTACAAATCGGTACATTAAGTAAATCATTAAATGAAATTTATTTACCATTCTGGGATAATATTTATGAATTAAAAATTGAATGGGATGCTAATAGTGTTCCAGCAATTTCTGAAATTATTTTTATGAATAATGATTCATTATTACCAAATCGTAATGTGTTACAAGATTACATTAATGGATTAAATATTGATGAAGATGAATATACTTCAGAGTCTTATCAATTATTTGCAGAAAAATTAGCTGTTGCTAATGAAGTATTAGCTAATAATAATAGTAATCAAAAAGCTATTGATAAAGCTTTAGCTGATTTACAAACAGCTGTGGAAAGTTTAGTTCCTAGTGCTGAAGCTGATAAAACAATATTAAAGATTGCACTAGATTTAGCTAATGCAATTACTGATGAAGATTTAGCTAATGTTGTACCAGTAGTAGTAGAAGAGTTTAAACAAGCAAGAGATGAAGCTAATAATATTTATGGTGATAGAGGTGCTTCACAAGCTGAAGTAAATAACGCTTTTGATCGTCTTGCAAATGCATTGCATATGTTAGACTTTGTAAAAGGTGATAAAACAGCCTTAAAAGCATTCATCGATAAAGTAAGTGGTTTAGAAGCTGCAAAATACACAGAAGCTACATGGACACCATTCAATGATGCCTTAACAGCAGCAACTAGTGTATATGAAGATGAAAATGCAATGCAAGAAGAAGTAAACAATGTATACAATGAATTAGTCACAGCGTTCTTAAAGTTAAGATTAATTCCAGATAAGAGTTTATTAGAAGAATTAATCAATCAAGCAGAAGGATTAGACAGTGCAAATTATACCAAAGCAACATTTGATGGATTAACAAAAGCCTTAAATGAAGCCAAAGCAGTATTTGATAATCCAAATGCAACGCAAGAAGAAGTAGACAATGTAAAAGATGTTTTAGCAAAAGCAATCGCAAACTTACAAACAGTAAAAGCACCAGTAAATAACGGTGATACAACAGTAAGTGTAAAAACAGGTGATGAAAGCTTAGCAGGAATGTTTGCAGGAATTACTTTATTAAGTATTGCTGGATATGCATTATTAAGAAGAAAAGAAGATTGTTAATAATTAAAGAGGGTGTAGCACATTAACAGAGATGTGTTAGACTAAAATAAAAAAATAGCACTAAGACTCGTCTGAGTTTAAGTGCTATTTTTGCTATAATTAGAGTATGAAAAATATAAAAATAATAGTATCTAATTGATAATTTTTATTGTGATATATTTCAATGTGAATTTCTATTGAAATTTTTATGATTTTGTTAAAAAATCATTGAATATATGTAGCGACTAGAATAGTTATTTAAAGATGGGACAAGTATGAGATAGGATTATCATAATATACAAATTGTTTATAACCTGTAAATAGAAGTAATATATTATAAATATGGATAACTTTGTTTTTTTCTAAATATACCTTTGAAGATTAAAAATCTTTATTCGTTACAGCCTCTTTATTTTTTTTAAAAAAGTAAATAGTTAAAATTGTATTAGCTAAAAATGGTATGATTAAATTACTTTTATAAAGTGTTGTGATTATACTAGGTCTTGTAGCAAATATGTTTCTGTTAGGTGGATAAAAAGCAATTGCAATAAATATCAAAACATAAATAGTAAAACAAAAAAGTAATTTTTTTTCTTTCGAATCTTTCATCATTATTTCTCCTTATAAAATTGTATATATCTTTTCATTAATTATATCATAAATAAAAAAGATTATATCATTTTATTGTTTGTATATATTTTTTTATTTAGCCTTATTTTTTCGTCAATAATCGAAATTATTATATTTTTAATCATGCCAACGTGGCACAATTTTTTGTTTTGTGAATTATCATAAAATATGCATTATATCAGTGTTTTAGATGAGGGAGGTCTAGGATATTAAAGCTTAGACCTCCCTCATACTTTATACAGTCTAATGAATTAGCAAGTATTAAATATCTAATATAATGTGTGTTATCTAATAATAATCATCTTTTTCATCGAGATTGTTTAATATTTCTTTTTCTTCTTATTCTTCTTGTCATAGTATTTTTCTATAATTTTCGAAATCAATATCTTCAGCAATGTCTAAAATGTAATCAAGCGTTTTATCTAGTCCGTGTTTATCTACTAGCTTTTTGATGATTACTTTTAGTTTTTCTTTGTATTTTTCCATGACTTATATCGCCTGTTCAAATTGTTTTAAAAATCATCTAACTCCATTTGTTTTTCGTTTGTTAGTTTTTGATCAGCAGATTTTTCTTAATAGTATCAGCTTTATTTTTCTAAGAAATATATTATATCCGGTAAAAGTATTAGAATATGTAGATAAATGAAATTATATAAATTATAATAAAGGTAATAAGGATTGTTACTTTAAAATAAGGAAAAGCAAAAATATATAATGTTTGTAGTTTTATCTTTTTATATTAGTTAGCTTATTAACAGTTTTTACTGTTATATAATAAATTTAAAAGGATGGAGGTGAAAAAATTTATTAATGGATGTATGAAAGGAGGATAGGAATGAAAAAGTTTTTTAAGGTGATTTTAAGTACATTCATTATATTTGCGTCTTTGACAGTTTATGGAGTACATGGAGAAGATAAAAATCTTGACGGTGGAGGAGTTATTGATGATCCATATCTAATTAATTCAAAAGAAGACTTAACCAAAATGTCTTTTCTTGTAGATAGTGTAGATGGTTATGAAAATGCATACTATAAGTTAATGGAAGATATTGATATGGAAAAAGTTGACTTTACACCAATTGGTAGTAAGAGAAGTTTTTCAGGAGTTCTTGATGGAAATGGTCATGCAATCTTTAATCTAGAAATTAATAGTACTAATGATCAAGTTGGACTTATTAGCTTTTTAAATGGGGGAACAGTAAAGAATTTGGGAATTGAAAGTGGTTCGATTAAAGGTGGTAGTAGAACCGGAGCTCTTGTAGGTAGAACAATGTATGCAAATATTATTAATTGTTATACAAAAGCTGATGTAAATGGGGTAAATGATGTTGGTGGAATAGTTGGAATGTTTAACAATTCAACGTTATCAAATTGTTATGTATGGGGAAATATAACTGGCAGTAGTGTAACAGTTGGAGGAATTGTAGGTGGAGCAAATCGAAGTATTGATCCTGCAACGCCAACAATTTTGAATAATTGTTATAGTTTAGCTAATGTTACAGGTGGGCAACATGTAGGAAGTGCGATTGGCTATGATGAAAGTACTGCAGGAGAAAAATACGCTGTCAATATGACAAATATTTATTATGACAAGTCAGTAGTTGGGGTTGGAAATAATGATGGACGAACTGGCGTAAATGGTATAGAATCAACATCTTTTCAAGATGGACGATTATTAGAAAATTTAAATAGTAATAATGAAGATGGATATGCTACTTGGTTAAAAGGAGCAATGGGATATCCAGAGTTTAATGATGGAATGTCAAACTGTGGTTTAGTTGGTAGGGGGACTAAAGATGTACCTTACTTAATTAGAAGTGAGGATGATTTAACATTGATGTCACAGATTATTAATAGTGATGGGGCATATGAAAGTGCAAACTATAAGTTAACTGTAGATCTTGATATGAGCGGAGTTAATTTTGATCCAATCACAACTTTTACCGGTGTCTTTGATGGTGATCAACATTATATTTTAAATCTTAATATTAATACACCAACTTTAGAAAATACTGGTTTAGTTGGTTTTCTAAATGGGGGAACTATTAAGAATCTTGGGATTGAAAGTGGTACTATTGTTGGCGGTAATCGAACTGGAGGATTAGTAGGGCGTACAATGTATGCAACAATATTAAATTGTTATAGTAAAGCTAATGTTGAAGGTATTAATGATACAGGTGGAATAGTTGGAATGTTTAACAATTCAACTATGGCTAATTGTTATGTATGGGGTAATATTAGTGGTGAAGTAACTGTTGGTGGTTTAGTTGGTAGTGCTAATCGAAGCATTGATTTTGAAACACCAACGATTATTGACAATTGTTATAGTAGGGCTAATGTTAATGGTAGACAATACGTTGGTACAATTGTTGGTTATGATGAAAGTATTAATAATAAAGACTATCATATTACAATGAGTAATCTTTATTATAATCAAAGCCAAACAGGTATTGGTAATAATGATAACCGTGATGGTTTGATACCTGTTAATGGAGATGAATTTACAAATGGTAATTTAATAGAAAAATTGAATACTAATTTAGATTCTAACTATCATACTTGGCTTGAAGATAATGCTGGATATCCAGGGTTTAGAGGAAAAGTTTTTATTAAAACATCTTTAATTGGACATGGTAATAAAGAGGAGCCGTATTTAATTAAAACAGTTGATGATCTAAAAGAGATGGAAAGAGTTGTTAATTTGTCAGCAGAATTTGCTTTAGCTCATTATCAATTAAAAGCTAATCTTGATTTAAAAGGAATTGAATTTAATGGAATTGGTTCTGTTATTCCCTTTAAAGGTACTTTTGATGGTGATGGACATGTTGTTAAAAATCTAAATATTAAAGTAGCTAGTGGAGAAAATATTGGATTTTTCCATCAAGTTGAGGGCGGAACAATAAAGAACTTTGGAATTGATAGTGGTAAAGTTGAAGCGGGAACTAAAGTTGGTTCATTGATTGGACGAAGTATGCAAACTACAATATTGAATTGTTATAACAATTCAATGGTTAAGGGATTTGAAGATGTCGGTGGAATGGTTGGGATGTTGAATAATTCTGATATTTTAAATAGTTATAATAATGGTACTGTTAGTGGTTCTAAATCAGTCGGTCATTTTTTGCGGACAGTTCATACATGCTATCCTTTTCTGTTCTCTGCTCCTGCGTTTGCTCTCGTTTGATTTCTCCCTCCGTATCTTC
>JAGZCC010000085.1 GCA_018369555.1 Thomasclavelia spiroformis | reverse complement strand
ATAATTCTTAAATTAATAGAATAAAGTCCAATCTGTGTCAAAATACCGGCTAAAATAGCTGGTATCTTACACTTAGTGTGCAAAATACCAGTAATTCCACCAGCAATAAAACCAGCTAAAATAGCAAATAAAATAGCTAATAGCGGGTGCATATTATTTAAAACACAAACCGCACAAACAGCTCCGCCAGTTGCAAAACTACCATCAACTGTTAAATCAGCAATATCCAATAAACGGAAAGTAATATAAACGCCAAGTGCTAAAAATCCCCATATTAAACCCAAATCAACAGCACCTAGGTATGTATAAAATAATCCCATTTTTAAAACTCCTATTCCTCAATAAAAGTAGCATCAGGATAATCTTCTTTATTTATTGTGATACCACATTTATTAGCTGTTTTCATATTAATAACTAAAGAACAATCTTCAACTCCTAATTGCACAATTGGTGTATTAGCAGCAGTTTTTTTACCATTTAAAATATTTAATGCTTGCTTTCCGGCTTTGCGTCCTAAAGCTTCATAGCTGATTCCATAAGTTGCAAGGCCTCCAGCCTTAGCCATACCTTCTTCACCAACGATACATGGAATTTTAGCTTCACTAGTAATTGCTTCAACACTACTTATGTATGTTGCAAGTAAATTATCAGTAGGAATATAAACAACATCATTTTTATCGCTAACGATTTGACTAGCAACAGCTTGAATTTCATTAGAATCAGATACTTTATATACTGATGCATCTAAGTTTAATTTTTTTGCAGCATCTTTAGCTAAATCACCTTGAATAATTGAATTATCTTCACTACCACAATACATAATCGCAACTTTTTTAGCATCAGGTAATAATTGATGCATTAAGTCAAATTGTTCTTTAACTGGTGTTAAATCACTAGCTCCAGTAACATTACCACCTGGTTCATCATTGCTTTTTACAAGTTTAGTAGCTGTATAATCAGTCACAGCACATCCAACAATAGGAATATCAGTTGTTGCTGCAGCCACTGATTGCAAGGCAGGGGTAGCAATTGCATAAATTAAATCATTTCCACCATTTACTAATCTATCAGCAACAGTAGAACAGTTTGCTTGATCCCCAGCAATTATATATTCAATATTTTTTTCTTTAACCCCAGCTTCAAGCAATTCTTTTTTAAATCCCTCGTATGAAGCATCTAAGGCATCGTGTTGCATTAATTGAATAACTCCAATTTTAACATCAGCTAAATCTTTTGGTTCATTACTTGTACCACCACTATTACATCCAGTAATACTAGCAGCCATAGCTAAAGCAAGTAACCCGCTAAAAACTTTTTTCATTTCATATTTCCCCCTTTATTTTCAATTATTAAACAAAAAAAGTCCTCCAAAGAGGACGACAAGGCCGTGGTACCACCCCAAATTCATCATTAGCTCACACTAATAATCTTGATAAGTATATTACTTTACTAGATAACGGTTAGTGACCGATGATTACCTACATATCAGTATCCAACTCCATGATGAATTCAATATTCTTTAACGTATTGTTTTCACCAACCACAATATCTCTGATATCTAAAGAATATTTACTAGTTCACTTCACTGTCTTTATTTAATAGATTGTTATATTTATGATACATTGTTATCAGTCATTTGTCAATAAGTCTAAGATTTTGACTTCATACTTTTTACTTATAGCTAAGAAAAAAATATATCAAACGACATCATTACAACAAAACCAATCATAAAACTAATTGTTCCAAAATCAATTTTTTTAGTTGTATTTGCTTCAGGAATTAACTCTTCAATACAAACAAACATCATTGCTCCAGCTGCAAAACAAAGTGCAAAGGGTAAAATATCATTAACTAATGATGCAAAAATAAAGCCAATCAAAGCGGCTGGTATTTCCACGATTGCAGAAAACTGACCATATAATAATGCCATAAATTTACTTTTACCACCTTGATACAATGGTAAAGAAATTGCTGTTCCCTCTGGGAAGTTTTGAATTCCAATACCGATTGCTACCATTAAAGCTGGTAAATAATTGCCATTTTGACACCCTGCAAAAGCGACGCCAACAGCTAAGCCCTCAGGAATATTATGCAAAGTCATTGCTAATAAAAGTAACTTGTTTTTAGAATAATTGCTAGGATTTATTCCCTCTTGATCATGTGACATTAAGTGTTCATGAGGTAATAATTTATCAATTATCATCAATAAACCAACCCCACAAATAAAGCCAATTGGAATGATTGATAATTGTAATTTACTACTATTTTCAAGATACTGTAAAGCTGGGAGGATAAGTGAAAAAAAAGACGCTCCAACCATAATTCCAGCTGAACTTCCAAGTGCAAAACAGATAATCTTTTGACTGGCTTCTTTAACAAAATAAACTAATGAAGCCCCTAAAAAAGTCATTAACCAGTTAAAAGTAGCAACAAGCAATACAATTAAAAATGGATTTAACGATAACAAATAATTCATCATTTCACCTCAATTATACATATGAAACAAAAATTATTAACTCTGGGCACTAATGAATAAATTAATAAACTATTTTCTATAGATTTGCTCATTGTTTAAAAATATTAGCGATAAGACTTTTAAGCTGTTTATATTGTTGTAAAGATAATAATATGCTATTATTAAAGAACAGGGGTGAAATTATGGAAAATATGACAATTGCAATGCAAAATTATTTAGAGTTAATTTATGAATTATCGCTGGATGGTAAAAAAGCTCGTGTAAGTGATATCGCAAAACAGCTTGGTGTATCTAAACCCAGTGTGAATAATGCGGTTGTAGTACTTGCAAAAAATGGATATGTAAATTATGAAAAATATGCAGATATTAAGCTTACAGAAGAGGGAGTTAAAGTTGCAAAGTTTATCTGTAATAAACATCAAACAATTAAAAAATTATTTATTGAAGTATTAAATATTGATGAAGCAATTGCTGATAAAGATGCTTGTTTAATTGAACATGTGATTTCCGATGAAAGTATCAAAGCAATGAAGGTATTCATGGATAATTATAAAAATTCAAAATAAAAACCAGCTTTTTGTAAAAATGAGCTGGTTTTTATTAGGGCTATTTTAATAATTGAAATCAACATATTCCTCAGTTGTAATAATTAAAATAGCTTTACTTGTAACAATTCCTTTTTTATTGTCGAATGTTTCGATAGGAGTATATTCAACTTTATCATGACGTTGTACTTCTTCATCATAAACATAATCTTCTTGTCTAAAGAAAATACCGTCTTCATCATATCTTGAAATAGTCCCCAATTCTTTTTGTCTGTTATAATGTACAACAGTTCCTTCAACACGTTCAACATATTTACCTAGATTATTCATGATTTTATCGTACATGATATCATAAAGTTCATCAGAACTTAGATCGCTATATTTTTCTTTATAGTCGTTTTCTGGTGTATATTCACGATTATTTTCTTGGCAAAGTTTTGTTAGGAAAATATCAACAGTTTCAATTAAATCTGTATCTTCAGTTCTAAGTGTAGCTTCTTTTAATCTTAAATAAGTATCGATGTGGTCAATGTTATAACCTTTTTCAAAGAATTCATATAATAAATAAGCATTAGCTTCTTTATAATTACCGATATTTGAATTTGTTTTATAAAGAACTTCGTAGAAATCAATTGAACGAATACGATTATGCAAAGATAAGAAGATTTTTTTAGCTTCTTCATATTGTTTTAATTCTACTAAACAACATGCTCTTTGATAATCAATCCATTGTAAGGTATTAAAATGCCATTTTAATGGCAATGCTAATGCATTGTTTGCAGTTTCAACACATTCTTGGTATCTTTTAGCGTTATACAACGCTTTAACTTTTAAACGATAATAGCGTTCTTTTTTAGATTCAAATTCTTTACCTTCACTATTGGTAAAAGGTTTGTCATCTAATAGATTTGGATCTAACAAATTAAGCATTTCAATTAATTTGCCATAATCATCGGCTTTTTCTTTTTGTAAATACTTGATAGCACGATTCACAGCTGGTTCCATTGGTGAATAGCGTTCTTGTTTACAAATAGCTAAAATGTCATCAAGGATGCCAAAGAAAAGAGTTTCATTTTCTTTGATTTTTTCATTGTCAATATTGAAATACTTATTGTAAAGAGCATAACCATATTGATTTAAGTATCCTTTTAAATTTGGAGCTAAAGACATAAATGTTTTTCCTGCTTCAATTGCTTCATCATTGTTGTCATTTTTTTTCAATAATCTAATGTAGTCATTAGCTTGAAAATCATTGAATGAAGCAGGGTCATCTTTAAATTTTGAATTGTATACTTCTAAACTTTTTAATTCATTTTCATTCATAAAATCACCTCTGATTAGTATTATAACATTTTTTTATACAGATTTGCAGTAGTATCGTAATAAATTGTTTTGAAATAGAAATTTATATGTTATAATGGCTAAGATAATAGATGAGGTGAAAGAATGAGTAAACAAGTGTTTAGTATGGATTTTTATGGTAAAAATCTGAGTGTAGAAATAGGAGAATTGGCTAAACAAGCTAATGGATCAGTATTAGTTAGATACAATGATACTGTTATTTTATCGACTGTTGTTGCAGGGAAAGAACCAAAAGATGTGGATTTTTTTCCGCTAACAGTAACATATGAAGAAAAATTATATTCAGTAGGAAAAATTCCTGGTGGATTTTTGAAAAGAGAAGGTCGACCTAGTGAACATGGAACTTTGACAGCTAGAATGATTGATCGACCAATTAGACCGTTATTTGCGGATGGATTTAGAAATGAAGTTCAAAGTGTTAATACAGTTTTGTCAGTTGATCAAGACGCTTCACCAGAAATGGCAGCAATGTTGGGGGCTTCTTTAGCATTATGTGTTTCTGATATTCCGTTTAATGGGCCAATTGCAGGGGTTAATGTTGGGTTAGTTGATGGCGAATTTATTGTTAATGGAACACCAGAACAATTAGAAAGATCATTAATTAACTTAGAGGTAGCAGGAACTAAAGATGCAATTAATATGGTTGAAGCAGATGCTAAAGAAGTTAGTGAAGATGTAATGCTTGAAGCACTATTATTTGGTCATGAAAAGATTAAAGAATTAATTGCATTCCAAGAAAAAATAGTGGAAGCTTGTGGTAAAGAAAAATTAGAAATTCCATTATTTGAATTAGATAATAATTTAGTTGATGAAGTTACTGCTCGTGCTAAAGATGAAATGGTTGTTGCGGTATCAATTCCTGGAAAATTAGAAAGATATGGGGCAATTGATGCATTAATTGAACAGGTTACAAATGAATATGATAATAGAGAATATGAAAATGATGAAGAAAAAGCTAATGTATTGAAACAAGTAGGAATCATCTTACATGATTTAGAAAAAGATGAAGTTCGTCGTTTAATTACAGTAGAAAAAATAAGACCTGATGGGCGTCGTTTAGATGAGATTAGACCATTAGACTCACAAATTGATTTACTTCCTCGAGTACATGGATCAGCTTTATTTACCCGTGGAGAAACTCAAGTATTATCTGTTGCAACATTAGGTGCAATTGGTGAACATCAAAAAATCGATGGGTTAGGTTTAGAAGATCAAAAACGTTTCATGCATCATTATAATTTCCCACCGTATTCAGTAGGGGAAGTAGGAAGAATGGGAGCACCGGGACGTCGTGAAATTGGTCATGGGGCATTAGGTGAACGTGCCTTGGCTCAAGTAATTCCAGGTGAAGATGTTTTCCCATATACGATTCGTGTTGTATCAGAAGTTTTAGAATCAAATGGTTCATCTTCTCAAGCGTCAATTTGTGCTTCATCAATGGCCTTAATGGCAGCTGGGGTACCAATAAAAGCATCAGTAGCAGGTGTGGCAATGGGACTTGTAAAAAAAGGTGACGATTATACTATTTTAACCGATATTCAAGGTATGGAAGATCACCTGGGTGATATGGACTTTAAAGTAGCTGGAACTGATAAAGGTATTTGTGCATTGCAAATGGATATTAAAATTGATGGGATTACTAAAGAAATATTACAAGAAGCTTTAGCTCAAGCTAAGGTGGCACGTAAAGAAATCATGGCTAATATGATGGCGGTGATTGATGAACCACGTAAAGAATTATCACCATATGCACCAAAAGTACAAATGATTAAAATTGAAACAGATCAAATCAAAGCGGTTATTGGTCAAGGTGGAAAAACAATTAATGAAATCATTGAACAATCTGATGGAGTTAAAATTGATATTGAACAAGATGGTACAGTTATTGTATATCATCATAATCAAGATGCAATTAATAAAGCGATTGCTTTAATTGAAAAGATTATTAAAAAGGCCAAAGTTGGTGAAGTTTATGATGGAAAAATTGTTAGAGTTGAAGATAATTATGCTTTTGTAAATTTATTTGAAGGAACTGATGCATTTTTACATATTTCTGATTATAATCATGAAAGAATTAAAAAGATGTCAGATGTAGTTAAGCTTGGAGATATTGTAAAAGTTAAAGTTACAAAAGTAGATGATAAAGGTAAAGTTAATGTTTCTAGAAAAGCGCTACTTCCTAAACCGGTAAAAAAAGAAGAAGCAAAATCAGAATAATGAAAAAAATTATTTTAGCTAGTAGTTCACCTAGAAGAAAAGAATTATTAGAATTACATAAAATTGATTTTATTATTGATTATGTGGAAATAGAAGAAGTGTTAGATAAAAATCTAGCACTTCCTTTGCGTTTAGAAAAATTAGCTTATCAAAAAGCTTTACCAATCTCTTTAAAATATCCTCGTGATCTGGTAATTGGAGCAGATACGATGGTTTGTTTAAATGATAAGATGTTAGGTAAGCCAAAAGACCGTTAAGATGCTTTTGAAATGTTGAAGAGTTTATCTAATCAAAATCAAACAGTATATTCTGCAATAGCTATTATTGATGATGGAAAAATAACAACCTTTAGCGATAGCACTAAAGTAATTTTCAAAAAGCTCACAGATTTACAAATCAATGAATATTTAGATACTAATGAATGGGTTGGCAAAGCAGGAGGTTATGCGATTCAAGGTATTGGAAAATGTTTGGTTGATCAAATTGAAGGAGATATTGAAACAGTTATTGGTTTACCGGTTAGAATGATTGAGGATTATTTGAAATAAACATGGATTATACCATGTTTTTTATATTATCCACAAATAGTAGCTAAAAAAGATATTTTTAATTTGGGTGTTAGTAGTATGTTTAAAAGTTTTTAAGGTTATTGTTAGTTGAAATTGTATTTATTATAAGAAAAATCAAAATGGTATCAGGCTTGTTGTAAAATAAAAAGTTTTATATTTTATTAGTTATTAATAATTTAAGTGTATCATGCATATAAATGATAGACATATTTTATACTGTTATGTGATTTAGTTACAGAACTGGTTAATTAAGTTTGTTATGATAATAATGTATTAATGATGATAAGGAGAATGAATATATGAAAAAGAAAACTTTGATGCTAGAATAAAAACTGTACCAGTTAAATGGAAGAACTAGCTAGTATATGATACAATGTCATAAGCTTAAATCAAAAATATAAAAGGGGTATAT
>JAGZCC010000084.1 GCA_018369555.1 Thomasclavelia spiroformis | reverse complement strand
TTACGTTCATTCATTGCAAAAGTAGAAAATATAGTTGAAAAAGAATATACACCAGCTACATGGACAGCATTTGCAGCAGCATTAGAAACAGGAAATAAAGTATTAGCAAATGAAAATGCAATGCAAGAAGAAGTAGATAATGCATATACTAACTTAGTAAAAGCATATTTGAACTTAAGATTAGTACCAAATAAAGATAAATTAGAAGACCTAATCAATCAAACAAAAGCATTAGTAGCAGCAAATTATACAGCTGATACATGGAAAAACTTAAGTGATGCATTAGTATTAGCAGAAAATGTAATGAGTAATGAAAATGCAACAAGTGAAGAAGTAACAAATGCTGAAACTGTATTAACAAAAGCAGTAGAAGGATTAGTAGTAAATAATACGCCAGTAACTCCAAGTACACCAGCTGTAGACAATACAGTAGACAGTGCAGTAAAAACACCAGTAAACAGTGGAGATACAACAGCAAGTGTAAAAACAGGAGATGAAAGCTTAACAGGATTATTTGGAGGAATCACATTATTAAGCATAGCTGGAGCAGTATTACTTAAAAGAAAAGAAAATTAGTAAATAGATAACAGAAATGTTTTTCTCAAAAATATAGACAGATTTCCTTGTGAAAACTCATAGAAATGAAATTCATTTGCTATGAGTTTTTTTATAGAGATAAAATTATTAGGTTGATAAAATAAAATTAATTTATAATAAATAGTGTATTAAAAAAAAACAATTGACAGTAAAAGTTTCCAATGATATGATATTTTTTGTAAAAAGTGTGTAACTGGTAAGGCAGGCATTAACTATATAAAAATTATATATTAGGTTTTGGAGAGACTCTTTTAACTTTTTATATTTTTTTGTACAGTTAATGTCTTTTTTTGATGAAAAGACGCGCGTCAGTGAAATAAAGTTACTACATTTTATAAAAATAGATAAAGGAGAATAGGAATGCATATCAATAAAAAGAGAATCCTAAAAAAAGGTTTGATTTTAGGTTTATCATGTTTAATGGTTGGCTCAACTGTATCAATTAGAAAAGTAGATGCTGTTGAAATAAGTAAGCCACTTACAGATTTTGGTAATATTTTAAATGTTACTGCTGATCCTAAAGAAAAAATTTATGGATATTATAGTACTAATGAATATAATAACTTCTCAGATATGGGAGCTTGGCATGGTTATTATTTGCACACTAAAAGTGCAACTGATTTATATGGGGGATTTGCTGGACCAGTTATTATTGCAGAAGAATATCCTGTAAATTTATCTGATTCTATTAATAAGATTAATTTAGAAAAGGTAACTGCTGATGGTGTTGAAAAAATTGATTTAACAGCAGCAAAAACTAATGAAGTTTATTATCCAGGAAGATTGGAACAAACTTATGATTTAGAAGATTTAACTTTAAAATTAAAATTAATTTTTGGTACTAATCGTACTGCATTAATTGAAACATCAATTATTAATAAAACTGAAGAAAACTTAGAATTAAATTTATCATGGGATGGTCATTTATTTACATATTATACTAATCAAAATAATGATATGGGAACTTCATTAACACAAAGAGACAATGGGGTTAAAGTCGATTTTGAAACAATTCGTTCAACATGGAATTATATGACTACTGATCAAAACTCATTTGATGTTGTTTTAAGTGAAAAAGATATTACAACTAAAATTAGTGATGATAAATTATCATATACAATTACTAAAGATACTCCAGTAACAATTAAAGCTAATGAAGAATATAAAACATATCAAACTCAAAGCTTTACATTTACTAATAAAGAAAGAGAAAATGAAAAAGTAAAAGTTGATGATTTATTAAATAATCCTGAAAAACATTTTGAAGAAAATGATACACGTTGGCAAGGATATGTAGATACTATTTTCGAAAATGGAGATAGTGCAAATGTAAATTATCAAAAAGCTGCAGTAAAATCAATTGAAACATTAACTACAAACTGGTTTTCACCAGCTGGAGCAATTAAACATGATGGTGTTGTTCCATCAATGTCATACAAATGGTTTATTGGAATGTGGGCATGGGATTCTTGGAAACAAGTAGTAGCAACAACTTACTTTAATCCAGAATTAGCAAAAAACAATGTAAGAGCATTATTTGATTATCAAATTCAAAGTGATGATTCAGTACGTCCTCAAGATGCAGGAGCAATCATCGATTGTATTTTCTATAATCAAAATGAAGACCGTGGTGGAGACGGCGGAAACTGGAATGAACGTAACTCAAAACCAGCTTTAGCTGCTTGGGCAGTTCAAAATGTTTATCGTACAACTGGAGATAAAGATTTCCTAAAAGAAATGTATCCTAAATTGGTAGCATATCATGATTGGTGGTATACAAACCGTGATATTGATAAAAATGGTATTGCTGAATATGGTGGAATGGTTCATGAAACTTGCTATGATTGGAGAAACTACGATTATGAAGTAGGTCAAGTTGTAGAAGGATTTGGAACAATTGATGAAAATGGATTCATTTACGATAGTAATAATGAACGTATGGTATGCCCAGAAGCAGGTATCGAAGCTGCAGCATGGGAAAGTGGTATGGATAATGCAACACGTTTTGATATCGAAGGTACTGGGTCTGAAGATAAAGGTGTAGAAGTTTATACTGTAAGAAATGATGAAAATGAAACAATTGGTTATGTTATCAATCAAGAATCAGTTGATTTAAATGCATACTTATATGCAGAAAAAGGTTTCTTAAAAGAAATGGCTGAAGTTTTAGGATATGAAGAAGATGCAGAAAAATATACTAAAGAAGCTAAAAAATTAAGAAAATACATTAATAAAGAAATGTATGATGAAGAAACTGGATTCTATTATGATGTTCAAACAAATGAAGATGGTAGTGAAAAGAAATTATTAGTAAATCGTGGTAAAGGTACTGAAGGATGGATTCCATTATGGGCTAAAGCAGCGACTAAAGAACAAGCTAGTACAGTTGTTGAAAATATGATGGATGAAGGTAAGTTTAATACATATGTACCATTACCAACTGCTTCAAAAGATAATGCAAAATATGATCCAAATAAATATTGGCGCGGACCTGTATGGCTAGATCAAGCATTATATGGTATTGAAGCTTTACAAAACTATGGATATAATGAAGAAGCTAAAGATTTAACTATTAAATTATTTGATCATTCAAAAGGTTTAACAGGAGATGGGCCAATTCATGAAAACTATAATCCTGAAACTGGTGAAGGATTACATACTAAAAACTTTAGTTGGTCTGCATCTGCATTCTATCTATTATATCAAAATACATTAACTTCAACTCAAACAACTTCTCAAAATGGATTAGCTATTCCAGAATCAGAAATAGAAGTAGTTGTAAATAAAGATTTATTATATAAACTTATTAAAGAAGCTGAAGCATTTAATGAAAGTGAATTTACTAGTGACTCTTATAAAGGTTTAGTAATTGCTTTAGAAAATGGTAAAAAAGTATACGATGATAAGAATGCAACACAACAACAAGTTGATGATGCAGCAACTGCACTTAAAAATTCAATAAATGCACTTGTTAAAAACGAAACATCTAAAAACCCTGGAGATAATAAAGTTCCAGTAACAGGTGATAATGTAAATGTATTACCATATGTGGCTGCTTTAGGATTAGCTGGATTAGGGGCAGTTGTATATAAAAAGAAAAAAGAAGATTAATAAATTATTAAATTTATGTAAATAACTTATAGATATTTATATAAAAAATAACTAACAAAAAAGAAGTGATTTATAGTATTTATAAAAAACTTCTTTTTTTAGTATGTAAAATATAAAATTATTTGTGAAATTATATTTATATTAAAGGTAAAATTAAAAATATGTAACATATATAATATGCTATGGCATATTAATATTTATGCATAATAATAAAGGAATTGTTTTAGAAATTAATTAAATTTAGTTTATTAAAAATATAGCATTTTTAGTTAATTTAAAAAATGTAAACGTATACTATTGACATTTATCGAAAAAAAATATATTATATATATATATGAGTAGTGTGTAACTGGTAAAGCAGGCATTAACTATACAAAATTATATATTATCTTTTAGATTTTATATTATTTTTGTACAGTTGATGCTTTTTTTATGGAATGAGCGCTCATATTAATGTTAAGTTACATGATTTTATTAACTTATTTAAAAATTTAATTTGTATGTGGAGGAAGAGAAAAGATGAAAAATTGGAAACGTGTTACATCGGCTAGTTTTCTAACAGCCTTAATGGCTATTGGAAACGTAGTTCCTAGTATGGCTGCTACGACTGACAATTCTATTAGTCAACGTGAAAAAGATAACGCTGCACTTGCAAGAGAAGTAGCCACTGAAGGTATGGTTTTACTTAGAAATGATGAACAAGCCCTACCAATTAAAGGTAAAAATGTTGCACTTTTCGGTAATAGTGCGATTCGTACTATCCGTGGTGGTACAGGATCTGGTGACCCATTTAATGGAGGACTTAGTGGTGGCGGAGATGTTATGGTTGATCTAAGTGAAAGATATAACATTAACATCTATGATGCCTTTGTAGAAAATGGTTATAACGTTACATCAGGTGATTTCTTAGAAGAATTTGCTAAAGGATACGATGAAGCAAAACTTGCATTTGGATCAAATCCAATGAGTACTTTTGCATATCCAGAAATGGAATTGACACAAGATGTTATTGATCAAGCAAAAAAGGAAAGTGATACGGCTATTTATGTAATTGCAAGAAATGCCGGTGAAGGTGCTGATAGAAGTGCTACAACAAAAAGTAGTTCTATGTCTGGTGAAAACGGAGAAACTATAAAGTTTGAAGTTGGAGACTATGAATTAACAGACTTAGAAAAAGCAAACTTAGCACTTGTAGGTAAAAACTTTGATAAAGTAGCAGTTGTATTAAATGTTGGTGGTGTTATTGATACAAAGTTTATGGATGAAATTGAAGGTCTTGATGCATTACTTAATATGTCACAAGCTGGTCAAGAATCCGGAACTGCAGCATTTGATATATTAACTGGTGCAGTTACACCTTCTGGAAAATTAACTAGTACTTGGGCAAAAGATTATAGTGATTATCCAGCAAGTGACACATTTGGGGCAAATGACGGTGATGAACTTCTTGAATTATACAATGAAGGGATTTATGTAGGATATCGTTATTTTGATACATTTAATATTACTCCAGCATATGAATTTGGTTATGGTATGTCATATACTGATTTCAATATAGCAGTAGATGAAGTTGAAGCAAATGAAGATAAGGTAACTGTAGAAACTACTGTAACTAATATTGGAGATACATATTCTGGTAAAGAAGTAGTAGAAGTTTACTATTCGGCTCCAAATAGTGATTCAGCTGAAAAAGCTTATCAAGAGTTAGCTGGTTTTGCAAAAACTGATGTTCTTGCTCCAGGTGAATCTCAAACATTAACAATTACATATGAAACTGAAAATATGGCTTATTATAATACAGAAGAAGCTGTTTATGTATTAGATGCAGGTGATTATGTAGTTCGTGTAGGTAACTCTTCAAGAAATACAGAAGTAGCTGCTGTTATTTCTCTTGATGAAGCTGCTAAAACAAAGCAATTAAGCAATCAAATGGGTGATCCTTATCAATATGGATTAAATGAAATTTCTAAAGAAAATGTTACCCCATATGGTTATGAAGGTGAAGCAGAAGAAATCGCTAATGCAGAAAAGATTACGATTAATTCTGAAGATATTGAATGTGTAGAAAGCGCTTCACAATATGATGATGAAAAAGTATATACTTATACAAGTGATTCAGAATATAAAGCAACTCAATCATATGAAGAAGTAGTGTATGTGGAAGATAAATCTGATGCAACATTATTAGATGTTTATAATGGTGATGTTACTATTGAAGAATTTGTTGCAAAGATGAGCTTGGAAGAAATGGCAACATTAAATTGTGGTTCTGGTTGGGGTGTAGCTAATGAAAATGCTCCGGTAGTAGGTTCTAGTTCTGATACAGTTCCAGGAGCTGCTGGTGAAACTACAGTAAAATATTTCGATACTCATGGTATACCATCTATTGTAGTTGCAGATGGACCTGGAGGTATTCGTGTTAAACAAGAATATGAAGCAACTGATGTAAATACAGGAGAAGTAGAAACTTATTATCAATATTGTACAGCTTGGCCAGTATCAGTGCTACGTGGTCAAACATGGAATAAAGAACTTCTTGAAGAAGTTGGACGTGCTTTTGCAGCTGAATTAAAAGAAATGGGAATCACAGTTTTACTTGGACCAAGTTTAAATATTCATAGAGATCCACTTTGTGGTCGTAACTTCGAATATTATTCAGAAGATCCTTTGATTTCAGGAATAATGGCTGGAGCTGAAACAAATGGAGTTCAAGAAACTCCAGGTGTAGGTGCATGTTTAAAACACTATGCATTAAACAATCAAGAAGCAAGTCGTAATAATTCTAATTCTGTAGCAAGTGAACGTACTATGCGTGAAATTTATTTAAAAGGATTTGAAATTGCAGTTGAATCATCTCGTCCAATGACAATGATGACATCTTATAATTTAATTAATGGTGTACCAGCTGCTGATAGTTATGATTTATGTACAGACATCCTTCGTGGAGAATGGGATTTTGAAGGTATGGTAATGACAGATTGGAATGGGGGATTATCAACTCCTAGAATTTCAATGCATGCTGGTAATGATATGATAATGCCAGGTGGACCTTCAAGAGCACAAAATATTATTGGTGGAGCAAGTACTATTGTTCCTGAATTTGATGAAAACGGACAAGTTAGTTTAAAAGAAAATTTAAATATGATGTTTACTTATAAAGAAGCATCTTGGGGTGAATTTACAGTTGATGCTTCTGGTACAGATACAGTTGTAGCACAATTAGGTGATGGATATGAAGCAACAGTTGACGAAAATGGAAATATTCTTGTCAATGGCGAAGTTATTTATAGCAAATATGTAGCTAATATGTGGGGAGGAAAAGGATATTTCACTGATCCAGTTACAACAGCTATCGCTTCAGTAAGTGATGATGGAAAACAAATTACTTATCGTGGTACTTATCTTGATGATAATACAATTTGCTTAGGTGATGTTCAAAAATCAGCAATCAACAACTTAAAAGTTATTATTAATTCAATTGCTATGGAATCATTCTATGGTTCTGATAAAGTTACTCTTGAACCATGGGCTGCAAATATGTCAATTGTAGATTATATGACTGCAACAAAATCAGAAGTAACATCAGTAAATAAAACAGCATTGCAAATCGCAGTAGATGTAGCAAGCAATATAACAGATGAAGAATTAGAAAATGTAGTACCAGCTGTAGCAAATGAACTTAAAGCAGCATTAGAAGAAGCAAAAGCAATCTTAGAAGATGCTACTGCAGATCAAGAAACAGTAGATGCATCATTTGATCGTTTAGCAACAGCTATCCAAATGTTAGACTTCATTAAAGGAGATAAAGCAGCATTACGTTCATTCATTGCAAAAGTAGAAAATATAGTTGAAAAAGAATATACACCAGCTACATGGACAGCATTTGCAGCAGCATTAGAAACAGGAAATAAA
>JAGZCC010000083.1 GCA_018369555.1 Thomasclavelia spiroformis | reverse complement strand
TGCTCCACCCGCATAGCAGGTGGTTTTTTATTTCGCATACTTCGTATGCTCAACTGACTTAAGTCTATATGTTCAAATTTTCAATTTGAACAGGTAAAAATTAAAGCGGGGTAAAATTACCCCGCGATATTTAAAGCGTCCACTCCAATTACATACACTACTCTATTTGCCATAACAAATAAGAAGAAACTATTAATACTTTACGAATAATCATTTAGTTTCAATTTGATCAGTATTAGTTTCAAAACATTTATTATAGAATGTACTTACTTCTCGAAAGTACACTCATCTATAGATTTAATTTTTTTGATTTCCTCAAGAACATCAGTATTAGATATCATTTCATATAATTCTAACACCATAGATTCAAATTCAATTATTTTATCTTCTGGAACTGCAATCAAAACAATCATATCAACCCAACTAGTTGACCATCTGATTGGTCTTTTTAATGTTAATATAACTAGACCTATTTCGTTGACTTCTGTAGGCAGCCCATGAGGTATAGCTACTCCGTTCTCTAAAACTGCACTTCCAATATTTTCTCGTTTGTATACAGATTTTCTAAATCCTTCTTTCACAATATCGTCTTTCTCTAACTTTTTAATCATAAAATCGAGACAATCTTCCTTTGTATTAAAATCCAATTTAAAGAAAACATTTTCTTTTTTTATATGATGCCTTAATAATGGAATATTGATATTATTTTGATTAAAAATCTCTCCAATTCTAGTTGATGTCAAAAAAACATATTTCGAATAAGCATCAAATATTTTTGCACAATCAACATTATCTAACATTGGACTTACATGAACAACTGGAACTGATGTATCGATTTTTTGTGATGAAGTGCTCACAATTAAGTCTAAATTATCTAATTTTTTGTTTTTCAAATCCTCATATCCACATGCTTGTATATCATCATATTTTGGAAGTACATTTTTTAATTGTGAAACAACATATTTTGAAGATACAATTCCATAAGGACAAACTACTAATATTCTACGTGAGTCTGATGATTTATTAATTGCCATTTGAAAATAAATTACAATAAAAGATATTTCATCTTCTGTCAAACTAATATTATATTCTGTTTCAATTGTTGATAATAAATACCAAGATAAAGTAAATAGGTGAAGGTACCTTGATTTAATTTCATCTAATAATGGATTTTCAATCTTAATTCCATTTTTTAATCTCAATACCATTGATGGTATATGTAATAACAACTGGTTAGTCAATTCTTCTCTGTTTTTAATACATATATTTTCAATTTTTTCTAAACAGTTGATAATTCTATTCACAACTTCCTTATAATCACCCTCATTTGATTTATTACTTTTTATACGATACGACGCTAGATATTTAGCTAATGTCATTTTATCTTCGTTGGTGCACTTTATATTTAACTGCTCTTCAAGATAATCAGAAATTCCCTTTGCAATTGGATAATTTTTCATAAAGTCTAAGTCATCTAGAAAATAGTATTCATCTTTTTTTATATGAAAGCCGTTTTCAATACGAGTAAAAAAAATAAATAAAGTAATTTTTAAAGCCTGTCTATAATAATCAGCAAAACCATTCAAATCTATAATTACACTGTTTTCAAGCATACTGTTAATTACCAAATTAATTTTTTCATTAAATATCAAATAAGTTTGTTCTTTTTCCTTTTTTAAAATTGTATTTATAAAAGCATTGATAATAGCCAATTGTATATTTTCTTCTGTACCTGTTAATTTTATTTTTTTATCATAATCTGTTTCAATATTAACGTGATATTTTATTAAAAATTTCTTTCTAAGAAACTCTAAATCATATAGTATTGATGATTTAGATACATAATACTGCTCAGAAGTTTTTTGAAGTGATATTGAATTTCCAAACAATACCAAATCAACAAATAATTGTTTTCTTCGACTTTCTACATCTAATCCCAGATTAGTAGAACCTTCATAATAAGAATTAATAATTGAACGAGCTTTCGCCTTTAACTCATCAGTTCCAACTAATAAAATGCCACAATTAGTTTTTTTATCAATACTTAATTCATATTCTATCAATTCTTCTTGTAATATATTTATGTCTATATAAATCGTTTTAGGTGTTACATTGAATTCTTTTGAAATTGTTTTCGCAGTTACATAATCATTTTGTTCTAATAAATAATTAAATATACTTATTTGCCGTGGGTTCATAGAATCATTCCTTTATTCAACTTTACCATTACTGAGTATATTTTTCAATTTCTTAATTCTCAATTCAGGATTATTGTGACCAAATACATATCCACCAGACACAAAAATATTTGCACCTGAACTATGGCATAGGATTATTGTTTCTTCATTAATATTTCCATCTGCCTCAATATCAAACAAATAATTACTGTTTTCCTTTATTTCTTTTAATTCCATTATTTTTTTGACAGAATTTTTTATAAATCTTTCACCTAACATTGCCGGATTTACTGTCATAACTAATACTTGATCTACCAAATTTAAAACCTCTGTAAGTGTATTAACTGGAGTGCCTGGATTAATAGCCACTCCCGCTTTTATACCAAGATTCTTAATTTGATTTAAACAATTATACAATTGTTTAGTGCTTTCTTCATGAACTGTAATAATATCTGCATCTTTATATTCTTCTATATGTAACTCTGGATTATTAATCATTAAATGAACATCTAATATTAAATCAGTTTTCTTTTTTAAATCAGTTACTATCTTTCCACCAAAAGCTTGCATTGGGACAAAATTACCATCCATAACATCTATATGCAAATAATTATCTCCTGCAATTTTAGCGATTTTTACAGTTTCTTGAATATCATATATATTCGAATTTAATAATGATGGTGCTATAATCATAATTTCCTCCATAAAAGCATGAAGAGATAGAGTCAATCTATCCCTTGATTTTCCTTATATTACTTAATGATGGCGTTCAAGCGATCACCTACATCACCACTTGGGTGATTTTCCAAAAATACTTTTTGAGAGAAAGCTGAATTCTTTTCTATATATATTGCAATCGCATCAAAAACTGAAATAGTAGCTAATGTACTAGCAGTTGCCAACATATTATATTCATCTGGCTCTTTTTCAATTTTAATTTTCAAGAATAAATCTGCTGATTTTCCAATTGTTGAATTTTCATTTTCTCCTACATATACAATGAAGGCCTCTTTGCTTTTTAGGTTTCCTAAAAAAGAACATAACTCATTTGTACTTCCTCCTTTAGAAATCATAATGACAATGTCATCTTTTCCAATCGCTCCAATTCCTCCATGCACTGCATCTGATGGGTTTAAATAGAAAACTTTTTGATTCACTACTTGCATAGTATGAACAATTTTTTTTGCAGCCATTGCAGATGTACCACATCCAGTTATAAAGATATTACCTTTTATATTTTGAATTCTATCAATCAATGTATTTACTACATCATAATCTAATGATTCTGTCAATTTTTTTAATTCATTACTTTCCGCTTCAATAACATTTTTAATAATATTTTTAATCATTTTTATTCTCCCATAATGACAATATTACATTTTCTTCTACGTTCTCTTGTTTGATCAAAATCAACAAAATAGATATAACCTACTTTACCATTTAATAGGTTTCCATCTTTAATAATCAATGTTTCACTTGCTCCTAATAATGTAGATCTCAAATGTCCATCGGTATTTAACATAGTCCATTCTTTTGCTGGATAATCCGGATCTGTTTTTGCCATACCATATGCAATATGCTCTGGACCAGGACTATGATATTGTCCTTCTGTTGTTTGGACTGGAATAATTTTATCTAAAGTTTCATTCAAATCGACTTGTAAGAATTCGTCACCATAATAATTCTTGTCATGCATAAATTCTTCAAAAAAGACTGCACAAGTTGTATGTGGGCTAGATACAACACAAATCCCGTCCTGAATGCCACTGATAGCTAATGCTTCCATTACATCTGCTGTAACATCATGATATGATGGTCGATTAGCTATAGTGGTAAGATTGATTTCTTTATGAAATACTGCCATGCTATTTCCCCAGTCTTTCTTTTACTTGTGCAAATACTTGTTCAGTCCCAAAACCAGTTAAAAGTCCCAATCCCATAATAACCTTATCTTTAATGCTTTCTGGTACTTGTGTTGTGCTAATTACAATATCATATTTTCCCTCAGCAATATCTTTTGTCTGTGCACTTATTGAAGATTGCATTACCTCAACTTCATTAGTTAATCCTTCTTTTTTTAACCAGCTTTCAACTTTAGTTCTCACCACTGTTGAAGTTGCATGTCCTGCACCACATATAATCATAATTCTTTTCATTTTTTTCACCTCTATTTATTAAGCCTGCGCTTTACGAATTTTATTTACATAGTATAATACGCCTAATGCAACTGCTGTTAAAATTAATAATCCTGGTACACTTAAAATGTTAGCAACAAATACAAGCAATGCATTTGGCCATAATCCTGCTGATACATAAGAAATCATACCACTACCAATTTCATATCCTGCAATATGATAAGCAGTAGTTAATGCTGGTGCTAAATAAGTAGCTGCATAAAGCATAGTTATAGTATAAATTGAACATCCTAATACACTTCTAAAAACATTTCCTCTAAATCCTGCAACCATTAAGGCTAATGCAAATACTAATGTTGGTAAATCTCCAAATGGTAATACCTTATTTCCTGGAAGAATAACACCAATTAAAAGAGTAATTGGAATCATTAATAAAGCCGTAGACATTACAGATGAATTACCAACCACTAAAGCAGCATCCATTCCAATATTAACCTCTCTACCACCCATATATTTTGCAGTAAATTCTTTAGTTGCATCTGCGACAGGCGTTAAGCCTTCCATAAATAATGAAACCATTTTTGGCATAATTTTTAATACTGCAGCCATCTGTACACCTAATGTCAACATTTTAGGTACTTCATATCCTGCTAATGCACCAATAATTAGACCAATTACGAATCCAATTATAATTGGATCACCAATTACCCCAAACTTTTCCTGAATTTTTTCAGGATTTACTTCAATTTTATTTAAACCTGGAATTTTATCAAATAACCAATTTAATGGTACGGCTAATACCAATCCCGCATTTGCCATAATGTGTGTACATGTCATCCCAGGAAAACCATAGAAATCAGTCATAAATGGAGTTGCTAAATCAGCTAAAATTAATTCAATTAAGAATGCTGGAATCATTGAAAGAACACCAATCAAAAAACTATCCGTAATTCCCCACACCATAATTCCAATTAATGCAGGTTGCCATAAGTTCCAAACATCAACATTGAATGTTTTTGTCAATCCTAAATAAACCAATACAATGTTGATTGCAAATGCAATCGGAATAATAACTATACCCATTGTTGTTGAAAATGCAACTGGTCCTGCGGTACCACTACCCAAATCCATAATACTTAATGATAATCCATATTTTTCGACCATTAATTCAATAGCTGGTCCTAAAGCATCTGTCATCACTCCAGTGACCATACTTAATCCAATAAATCCAATACCAATTGTTAACCCAGCAACAATCGCTTTACCTGGCTTCATTTTTAATATCAAACCTAAGATAATAATTATTGCTGGAATAAATACCGAAGAACCTAAGCTCATAAATATATTCATAAATGTTTCAATCATATTTCTTCTCCTCGACTTAAATTAATCCTTTCTCTTGTAAAATACTCTCATATTCATCCTTAGAAGAACATTCATACATTTTCTGCATCAACTCTTCATCAGCAAACATTCCCATGAGTTTCGTTAATGTTTCAGACTGTTCATGTGATTGGCTCATTGCAATCATAAAAATATGAGTAACTTCTATATCTTCTGATACATCTCCCATATTTTTAAACTTTACTGGTGATTTCAATGATATAAATTCAATCTGCGAACGATTAACATATTTTGAGTCTGTATGTGGAATTGCGACTCCATACTTAGCTGTTGCTAATCCTGTTGGAAACTCTTTCTCTCTTAGCATTACGTGTTCATAAAAGTCCTCTTTAACAATACCTCTTTTATATAATTCATCAGCTGCAATTTTTATTACCTCTTCTGAAGATGAGGCTTCAACACCGAACAATGCTACCCTTTCCTCAAAAAACATTTATTCCCTCCTTACTCAGATAATCGTGAAAATTAATTTTCTCGGATCCAAACGATTTATCTTCTTTACATTTAAATATTATCATGAATTATTCATGATGGAAATTACACACATGGTTAACAAAAATGTGAACATTTTATTTGGGTTAATAATAATTCTGAACATTGTTAATTAAAACTCTAAATAAAAGTTTCACTAATTACAATATATATCTATAAGGTATAGAATAAGTGGATAAGATTATACAGAATAATTCATCTTTTAGTTCATATATTCATATTCAAATGTTTAATTAATCCATATAAATTCACTCTTCATTAAATAATTAAAAGATAGATTTTTTATGGAACATAATCGTTAACCTCCTATTTCCATCTTACACATCAAGAAATAAGAAGGAAAGAAAAGTTAAAGATCACAAATATGATTATAGAAGAAGTAATTTTATAATAGATGGTAATGCAAATTAAAAAATATTTTATGTCAAGATAAAGAGTAAAGATGTAGAAGTTAACGAAGTAATATATAAAGCATGTGTAAATCCAGTTATGATAAAATTCATTACATTAATAAAGCAGAAGTAGATAAATCATGTATTACGATTATATTTGATACCCCCTTGTCAAATAGACAGGTGAAATAGTTAGAATTTTATATACTGGAGTTATTTACACTCTCTGAAAGTTTATTTAAAACTTTGTACTTAGCTCAGGATAAAATAACAAGTAAATGGAATGTCTCATATGGTAATTGGTGTGTTATATATTCTAGTCTTCAAATCATTTTTGAAGGGAGGCTTTAACGAGAACATTTACAATTAAATATATTATGATATGATATAAAAAAAGTAACTGTGTGATTACTCAATACAGTTACTCATCAAATTCTATCATTGAAATAGACTTTACACAAAATAATTTACAGGCTCAACTTAAAAATTCTTTTTTTATTTTTCCTCTTCATTTAGATCTTCTTTATTAAACTTTATCAAAATTTCATTTGTTTCTTCATCAATAAATACTAATTTTGCATTCGTCAATTCTCCAAATTCAATCAGATTACTTATTTTATAAACGTTATTTCTCTTTTTTTGTATTTAAGGCTTGTGGTGTTATTCTTAACTTACGTGCGTAATCTGCAAATGAAAGACCACGCAAAGACAAGATTGCTTTTTTTACCTCAAATTTTTACCCGCATACAGGACATTTCTTATGCTCTCTTTTTAATTTATTCTGTCCTATCAACCCATTATTTTAACGTTCTTTATTTCTTATTTCGTAACATATATCCGAACAGTTTATTATTCCATTTTTAGAATTAAATTCCTTTCCACAAACAACACATTTTTTTCATATAGGTATTTCTCCCTTTTTTACTATAACTCTTACGTTTTATTATAAACCTATTGTATTACATCGTCGACTATTTATAGCGAATTGTATATCACTCACGCTTTATGTCCCCCAATAGTGTTGTTTCTGTCTTTGCCAGTTGCTCCAACTACTAAATTCATACCTTTTAATACAGCATTTTTTCCATATT
>JAGZCC010000082.1 GCA_018369555.1 Thomasclavelia spiroformis | reverse complement strand
GATTACAAAAACAATGAAACTCAAACAAAGGGTATACACGATGAAGTTGTTGATGATATACCTAAAAACACACAAAATATCGACAATGGAACCAACTCAGTTCATTCATCTGTCCGTATTGAAACTGTAACTACAGAAAATTCATTAATGAGTATATTGTCACTTATTCTAGGTATTTTTTCTATAATTTGCTGTTGCTTTATTGTTCCTCCAGCTACCTCTGCAATAATTGGTTTAATACTAGGCATTGTGGCATTAAAGACAAATAGGGGCAATAAAACTATTGCTATAATTGGCATTATACTATGCTCAATAGGTATTGCTCTTACCATTTTTTTCATTGCAATAGCTATTATTTTTGGCAGTATTAATGCAGTATTTGAAATCCCTGCAACTATAAGTTCAGGTACAATATAAACTATAGTAAATTTCTAATTATATAATAAAAAAATAACATTATAATAAATACTACCCAAAAGCTAAGTCTTCTGGGTAGTATTTTTTTATTAAATATTTTTTCAAATAAAACTAATCCAGTAATAATAGCCAAGCTTACCACTCCTGGATTATACTTAAAAGCAGTCCATATATTACCATTTAAAAGAGCAATAACAGACCTAGTTCCTCCACATCCAGGGCAATATAATCCTGTAACTTTAAAAAATAAACATTGTGGCATTATACTTATCCAAAAGTTTAAAGTAAACTTTACAAATATTAGTGCCACTATAATAATACCAGCTATAATTAAATATTTTTTTCTCATAATATTTCCTTAAGTTTATTTAAATCTTCTATATATATTGGTTCTTTTGCTCTATCATATATTATTGATGCAGGGTGATAAAGTGGGAATATTCTTTTTCCGTCTTTTTCAATAATTTTTCCGTGATAGTCACCAATTGACGCTTTTTGGTTCATAAGCACATTTTTTAAAGCAAAATTACCTAATGTAACTATTAATTTAGGTTTTACAATCTCTATTTCTTTATGGAGTAATGGTACAAAAAAATCTAATTCTTCTTTATTTGGTGGTCTATTTATTGGTCTGTTTGTCTTTGGACTAAGTTTAAAAGGTCTTAACTTAACAACATTTGATACATATAAGTCACTTCTGTCAAGTCCTACAATTTCAAGAAATTCATTTAAGTTTTTGCCTGCCTTACCAACAAATGGCTTACCTTGTTTTTCCTCCTCACCACCAGGAGCCTCACCTATAAGCATAATTTCAGCATTAATTTTTCCTTCGCCAAACACAACTTTTCTATCACCAAAACGGGAATTACTTTCCTTTTCCATTACTTCATTAAATATCTTCATTTTTTTCTCCTTTTAGTACAATAAAACTAGCAACTATACCTGTCATAAATCCACCAATATGTCCCCAGTTATCTATATCTGCCATCATAAATCCACTTAACAGACCAAAAATAATAAATATAACAATTAAATAAGTATCAAAACCACCTATAGAATGATTTTTTATTTTAGTATAAGCCAAAACAGCACCAATTAAGCCAAATATAGCACCAGATGCTCCAACAGCAAGTCCACCATTTAAGCACATACTAAGTAAGCCACCGCCTAGACCTGCAACAAAATATATAATAAGCATATTAATTTTGCCAAAATATTTCTCAACTCTTGAACCAAAAATATACAATGATAAAGCATTACCAACATAATGAGTTACACTTCCGTGTATAAACATATATGTTAATAACCTATACCATTGTCCAGATAAAATCATTTCTCTACTAATACCACCATTTAAAATAATGGAATTATCACCAAATTGGAATCCTAACAAAAAATTAAAGACTTCTATAACTCCATTAATAATAATAAGTGCAATTGTAACAGCAATATTATTGGTTTTAATATATTTAAATCTTTTATCTTCACTTTTTTCCATTAAAGTATCTAAGTCTTGCCCTACTGCATAAGTACCATTATGAAAAGATGTCTTTATAAGCATATCAACATTAAGTATTTTATTAGGCTGCTGACCGTTTACAATTATCTTGTTATTTTTTATATCAACAATCCATCTAACATCAATTAGTTTGTTTTGATAATCTTCAATATCTATATTAGTAAAATCAATAATCTGGTCATTTAAACTATTAGTAACAAATATGCCAGTAACCACAACTTTATTTAATTGATTTAAATAACTTAATACATCTTTATAAAAGCCTTTATAATCATACTTCTTATCTGCGTTTATTACAACAACACAATAAGAAATCTGACCTACTTGCTTAATAAAAGCTATGTATTCAGTGTTTTCATCTATATTTTTACTACTATAAAAATTAGCTATTGGCTTATATTCATTTTCAAGAAGTTTTTCTGTAAAGTTTTTAATAAAAAACATTTTTATCCTTTCTAAAATACATACAACAAAATATACATAAGACCTATTCCTGGTATTCCCAATATTGACGATACAAATACAGTTAAGAAATTTATGCCTAAACACAAATTAATCTTAAACAATAAACAATTAATAATCAATATGAAAGATACACTCATAACCCCTTGCATAGCAATTCTGCCAATCTTAGGAAAACTCCCAATAGTTATTAAACACAACAAAAATAATGTAACAGCATATAATCCCCAACTAAAAATTTGCTCTGATATTATATTGCTCATACTATCACCTCTGTAAATTATATTACAGAAAATACTTTATATGCCTTATTACAATTTAATATCAATTCTTTTATCAATAAGAACTATATATTTTCTCATTGTAATTTTACTAACAAGCATTATACCAAGTTGATAGCAACCTTTTTCAAACAAATTTTTATCAATATGACAAGAAAATCCACACAAATCCAAATTTTTGCCAAATTTAGATGATATATCTTGTCTTATTTCAACATTAGCTTCTACTGGAACAGCAACATCATTTCTAGTCATTATTACTATAAACGGTGTTGTACTCTTGCCATCAATATATGCCCAGCCACCAATATTGACCATATTGCCATCTGACATATACTCAATTTTGTAATTAATTTTATCAGTAAAATATTTTTCAGGATTTATAATAACTCTAGCAAACATACCTCTATTAATATAATTAATATTTTCTAAAGTAAAATCTCCTCTATGTTGTGTCAAATTCCTATTATAAAACTTGTCATTAAAACAAAAATCTCTATGCTTATTATATAGTTTTTCTCTTTCATTATATAATCTCAAAAGTTTCGACTTACTTTTCCTATCGTCACCTCTTGAAATAGACTCATAATGGTATAGTTTAACACTATTTACAACTACATTATAATAACCTTTTTCAACTAAATTCCAACACAAATCTATGTCATTATAAGCAACAGGTAAATCTTCATCAAAGCCTTGAAATTTCTTCTTTTCAATCATTAAACAAGCACCAGTTACAGCAGAATAATTATAACTATACTTATTTCTACCAAAATAACTGTCAGTATTTTCGTCACAACCTAAAAAACAATGTACCGGTCCATTTTGTATACTAATTACACCACAATGCTGTATTTTATTGTTAGGATACAAAAGCTGACACCCAACAGCTCCAGTTTGAGGCTCTATTGCATAATTAACCATAACATCAAGAAAATTTTGTGATATAATTTCAGTATCATCATTTAAAAATAAAAAAATTTCTCCTTCAGCATTTTCTGCACCAATATTACACATTTTAGAAAAATTAAAATCCATTTTTTCATAAACATACTTGTCTGCAATATTAGCATATTTACACTTATTTTCATTATTACTACCATTGTCTACAACAATTATTTCATAATTATTATATATGCTTTTCTTTCTAATACTATCAATACATCTTTCTAATATAGTGTAATTATCTTTAGATGGTATAATAATACTAACTTTTTTATTTATATTGCTATATATTGGTTCAAATTTTTCTATAGTTCTATTTTTATAATGCACTAAAACTCTTTCAACATTTGAAACCTTTATATTGGTATAAGATAAATCAATAAGTAAACTATAATAATCATTAAATACTGTTATTAAATTTTCCCTAATAAGTGCAAATCCAATATAATTAAAACTCCTTAAAGTATGAGGAGAATAACAAGGCTTAAAAAACGGATTCTTTCTAACTCCATTTTCAATAATATCCTCATCAGTATAGACCATATCAAAATCACAATACAGCTTTTCCAACATCATATAATATAAAGTATTTTCACTTAATAATATGTCTGAATTTAAAAAACCAATATATTCTCCTTGAGCAACACTTAATCCAATTTTATAAGCCTCTTTTTCAGAACAATTATATTCAATAATTACTGCACTCGCTTCACATTTAATATCATTATTACTAACAACAATAATTTCATAGTTATCATAATTAGTTTGATTTTTAAGAGTATCTAAAGTATCTTTATAATTTTCATCTGCAAATAAAATTAATGATATTAAAGGCTTATTTAAAAGAGGAGGTAAATCCAAAGAATTTATATCCTCTTTTTTTAAATAGTTCTTATAAGAATTTTTTTTGTTCTTTATTTTATTTTTTACTAAATGTATCGAAGTTTTAATGTTGTGCCCCATAAATAACTCCTTACTCTTTATTCCATTTACCATTTTTTAATACAAAAGTACCATCTGAACAATAACTATCTTCAACTACTAATTTGTTTAATAACCTTCTTTCGGTATATTTTATTCCAAGTTCAAACATCATCAAAGCAAAAGCCTCATTTTTTTCATTTATATTTTTCATATCTCTTATATAGTCATAAATGCCATTATGAATATCTTTTATAGTTTCACTATATGTTAAATCATCATTGTATAAAGGTATACCATCATTATTAAAAGATATTAACTGACCATAAGGTGCTTTCAATACAGCCTCTATGTAAAGCTGATTTTTAAATACAATATTTTCTCTTTCGTCAACTAAATTTATAACACCATAAATACTCTCACATTTACAACCTAATTTATTTGGTTTATTATTAAAATGCGAGCATATATAATATCCATCTATCTTTTTATTTAACATTTTAGATAAATAATACTGTATTGTACCACTATAACCTACATCAACAACAGCATATTTATCACTAAATTTATTTATATATTTTTTATAGTTTTCCCTCTCTATTTTTGCCCTTTCTAATATTTCTTTGTTATCTAAAATACTTAAAACTTTCTCAATATCTCTAGGCATTTCAACATAACGCTCATCTGTAGTATAAACACCAAATCTTGAATACAATAAATTTTTTATACTTCCTTTATAATATTGACTTAAAATTTCTTTTATATCTATTTCTGTATATATTGCAGGCACAGATACAGCCCGCCTTGATGCAAGAAAATACTTGCTCTTTTCATTATTTGTATAAATATCATATGCATTTTTTAATAACCAACCCTCTCTTGCTAAAAAACAAATTTGTTCATATTCTTTAGTTTCATTATATAACCATTTTATAAATTCATATATTAATGGTCCAAAAACACAATAACCAAAATCATATTCATTATCAATTTTACCATCAATTATCCTTTTGCTAACTAAATTAAAAGACTGTTTGTTTTTATTTTTTCTATATATTGTATCAAGGCAAAAATTATTAAAGGAAAGTTTGTATCCATTATAAATACCGTATTTATTAACATAATTAAAAAACTTACACATTTTTAACACATATTTATTACTAAATACTTTATTTAATAACATACAAATCTCTCCTTTTTATTAATTTTATTCAATATTATAATCAAAAATATTTTTTAAATAATTTTTACCAAAGATATAATCGTATTCTATAAGCCAATATTCTTCATATTGTTTTTTCTGTTCTTCATTCATATTACTTACAAAATCGCAAGTTCCGTCTTTATTTACAAATATACCAGAAGCACAAGCTGGAAGAATAGATTGTGCATTTTTTAAATAATAGAAGTAACTAGGCATAATAGAATTATATTCTGATAATACAGTAGGTAAAAGTTGTGTAACACTTAATGTTCCACAATTTTTATTAACATTTTTATAATTACTCCAAGCCATAAATGGTACTCGTCTTTGCTCATAAATATTATGAGCATTAGTATCATTTGTATCTTTGCCAAAGCCTGAAAGGTCATAGTCACTTTCAGCAATAAGTGATGATTGGTCAAGGAGAGTATCCCCTATTTGTCCAGCATTTGACATATGGTCACCAAACATAACAATTACTGTAGGTTCATCAACTGTTTTAAAATAGTCAATAAGTTCTCCAAGAGCAAGGTCAGCATAGTGCAAACCAGTTGCCAAGTCCTCAATAGAACCTCTTGATGTTTCTGTAAATGCTGAATCATCAACATTTACTTTTTTATTACTATCTAATGTACTTTCCCAATAACCACCGTGATTTTGCATTGATACAGAAAGATTGAACCAAGGTGAATTTGATTCTTTTTTGTGGTTTTTATATTCTTCAATAATCTTTTCTGTTAATGCGTGGTCAGATATATAGCCTCTCATTCTATCTGCATTTTCATCAAAATCATCTTCCCACAATGTCTTTTCAAAGCCTAGGTATTCATAAGCTGTACTTCTATTATAATTAGTTTTTTCAAATGGGTGAATTGCAAGACTATCATATCCATTGCTCTTTAAAAAGCTATTAATAGAGTAAAAATCAGGTCGCATACATCTCTGATATGGCATATATTCTGATGGTAAATAAGCAACAGAAAATCCTGTAATTGCCTCAAATTCAGAATTAACAGTACCACCGTTATACACATTTGTTAATAACTCACCAGTAAGTGAAGTCTTTTGCAAATTTCTATATGTTGGGAATAATTCTTCTTTAAAACCTAGCTCTTTTACCCTAGTAATATCCCAAAAAGATTCACTCATAAGAACAATTACATTAGGCTTAACACCATTAGTTTCTTGAACAGAATTTTTTATCTTATTAGCAATTTCATTCATAGTTGCTTCATTATAATTAGACGGTTCATCAACAGGGTTAATGTACTGCATACTTTCTGCAAAGGCAAGTACAAAACCATTTTCAGAATAAAACTTTTGTGCTTCAAACAAATTAATACTTGTGTTAAATAAAAATGTAAAAGCATATATTACTAAAAAAGCACTTGAAACAATAAAAGTAACCAATCTTACTGGTAATTTTATTTTATCAACATTTACCTTTTTAGTAGCAAATTTAATTAAAACAACTATAACTATAAAAATAACCAAAGCTAATATAAACCCTATAGACGGAGTAAATTTAAACCTTGATACTACAGAGCCAGCAACAGAAATAAGCATAAAATCCCAAGGCAACAAAGGCACATCTCTAAATTGTATTTTAAAATAATTGACAGTCAATAATATCATACTAATTATAGACAATACCAAAAATCCTCTATAATTTTTATTAAATATGGCTGTAACTGCAATGTTTAATAAAGCAATTATACAAAAACCATTAGCAAATGATGATTGATAATTACACATCCATTCAAACACATCACCAATATTTTCATTTTGCATAAAAGCAATGAAGAAATAGGTTACAAAAGCTAAAATTACACTTAAATCTAAATACTTCAAATAATTAAATAGCTTATAGTATTTATTATTTTTATTTAATAAATAGCCTACAGCCGTAAATAATACAAATATTATAGCCAAAACCTTGTATGAACTATATGGATTTATTAACTGAGATACCTTATAAACTTTGCTATCATTATCCCATTTACAATTTTTGTAGCTATCTACAACAGCAACTGTTTTGCCATCAATAGCAACATTAAAAATACCTGAACCTACCTCCTCTACATAAACTATTTCTATTGTTCTTATATTATCAATGTTTGTAGTAAAGGATACTGGTTGAGTTGGGTCATATACATATATTAAATGGTCAACTGTATTGTATTCCCAACCTCCTTGAAGCTGAATTTTTGTAAAATCATATTCAGCACCATTTACAAGAATATTTCTAATTCGTATATGATTAGCAAGTGCTTTTTCGCTTTTTTGACCTGTTGCTGTAATAGTTAAATTAACACTATCCTTATATACATTTTGATTTATATAATTTTGAAAAACTGTAC
>JAGZCC010000081.1 GCA_018369555.1 Thomasclavelia spiroformis | reverse complement strand
GCTGCTAAGTACATCGATCCAAGAAAGGAATAATAGGAGGGTACGAAAATGGCATTATTTGAAAGTTATGAAAGAAGAATTGATCAAATTAACGCTGCATTAGCTAAATTTGATATTAAATCAATCGAAGAAGCAAAAGCTATTTGCGATGAAAAAGGAATTGATGTATACAACATCGTAAAATCAACTCAACCAATCTGTTTTGAAAATGCTTGCTGGGCTTATACTGTAGGTGCTGCAATGGCAATCAAAAATGGAGACACTAAAGCTGTTGATGCTGCTAAAACAATTGGTATTGGTTTACAATCATTCTGTATCCCAGGATCAGTTGCTGATGATCGTAAAGTTGGTTTAGGACATGGTAACTTAGGTTCTATGTTATTAGATGAAGGAACTGAATGTTTTGCTTTCTTAGCAGGACATGAATCTTTTGCTGCTGCTGAAGGAGCAATCAAAATTGCTGAAAAAGCTAACAAAGTTAGAACAAAACCATTAAGAGTTATCTTAAACGGTTTAGGTAAAGATGCTGCAAAAATCATCTCAAGAATTAACGGATTCACTTACGTGGAAACTCAATTCGATTATTTTACAGGTGAAGTAAAAGAATTATCAAAAACAGCTTACTCAAACGGTCCTCGTGCTAAAGTTAACTGCTATGGTGCTGATGACGTTAGAGAAGGTGTTGCAATCATGCATAAAGAAGGTGTAGATGTATCAATCACTGGTAACTCTACTAACCCAACTCGTTTCCAACATCCTGTTGCTGGAACATATAAAAAAGAATGTATTGAACAAGGTAAGAAATACTTCTCAGTTGCTTCTGGTGGAGGAACTGGACGTACATTACATCCTGATAATATGGCTGCTGGTCCTGCTTCTTATGGTATGACTGATACTATGGGACGTATGCACAGTGATGCTCAATTTGCTGGTTCTTCATCAGTTCCTGCTCACGTAGAAATGATGGGATTAATCGGTATGGGTAACAACCCTATGGTTGGTGCAACTGTTGCTGTTGCTGTAGCAATCGAAGAAGCTAGTAAATAATTAAAGATTCTTGAACAAATATAAAAAGTCTCGATATATCGGGACTTTTTTTGATTTCTAACAATTTATATTTTTAGTATTTTCCAACAAAAAATTACTGAGACTTTATGAAATTTCTATAGATTTTTACTGCTGCACACACATTGCTCACTTATTGTACATACAATTACACACACACTGCACACAATGTGATATTTTACCATCTATTTAATCATAAAAAATTTATTTTTTCCATTTCTAAACAAAGTTCTTCGATAGTTTGATGGATATAAACTTTCCCTGTAATATCCCTTATTTCATGACCAATTATTTGTTTTAACATATACTCATTAATATCTGATTTTTTCGCATATGTAATGAAGCTATGTCTTGTTTCATGAGGAGTATGATTTGTTTTTAGCATTAGCATAACCTCTTCAAATCTTCCTCGATATTTATCATATGTTAATTTACTTACTTTTCTTTCCATCATATTATAATCCATAAATAAAAATTCATTATTTATATCATATCTATTTTCAACGTTTTTTTAATTTTAAAATGAATGGAAACCATCCTATTTTTCCAGCTGCTGTTTTTGTTCCACCAATAATATATCCTTTATCTAAATACACATCTTTAGTTTTAATCATTGTTATTTCAACCGATCTAAAACCTGAATATATTGCAAATAGTATCATATCTGTAAAAGGAAAATTTTCTTCTTCTAACTGCCATAATTTTTTTATTTCTTCCTGTATAAATGATGTCTTATGGCGTAGTTTTTCAACCTTAATACTATCTAATTTTTATCAGTAATATCATATTTTAATACATAGCAAATAATATTTGAACATCTTTGCTCATTTATATGATATGTCCGGATAAATAATATATACACATCTATCTTCCAATAACATTTTATCATTTTTTCTATATCAATTATCTTGTTTTTAAAATTTTGTGAAATATCTACTAATCATTTGAGATACCGTGGTTACACACTTATTATGTAGCATAAATAATTAAAATATTAGAAAATTTATCAGATTTCACAAATCTTAAATAATCTTAAAAAACTTATAAATTCATCTAGAAAACAAATAAACCGTATCATTCAAAAAGCTGATAAATAAGCATAAATATGATTTAAAAAAGTTCTGATTTTATTTGATCAGAACTTTTTTATCTAATAATTCGTTATCAATATATCACTGGATTAACAATCTAACATTTTAAAAATATCATTTAATATAGATAACCCCGCTTTTGTTTTGTTATTACTTCCAGTCGAGCAATGTTGTACCATATGAGTTATCTATAGCACATAACCATTTTCCATTAACATTTCTATAAACATAAGTAGCTCTACGATCCATACTATATTCTGAATCTTCTTTTTTATTTGCATCTAATAAAGTTTGTGATAAAACAAGTACAGTGTCTCCTGCTTCAATCATCAACATTTTCCCTTGTGTTGGAACAACACTGTTATTAAAATAAGCTGCTATTTTTATAAATGCATTCTTAATTTCTTCCTTTCCTTTTGCCTCCAGCCCAGGTTTTACAACTAATACTGCATCTTCAGTATAAAACTCCATTAAATCGTCAAATCTTTCTTCTTTGATTGCCTTGTCAGCAGCATCTATTAATTTCTTAATTTCTTCATTCATATTAAATTCCCTCCATAATTTCATAAATTCCTATTTATAGCATAAATAACCATTTAATACTATATAAAAACAATATAATTCATTAAACAAAAAAGAAAATTAAATTTCATTGTATCTAATTCTTATCATGTCTTCTATTATTTAATTATTTACATATTTAACAATCCTCTAATCTTCACATAAAAACGGGGAATATTTTCCCCGTTATAACTTAAAACTTCAAATTATTTTAAATTAACTATTTTTAATCATTTTCTTTTCTTCTTAACAATGCATATCCAGCGACACTTAATAAAGCAACACCTGCAAACATTCCTACTAAGCTTTCATCACCTGTTTTTACACTTACTGTTGTATCACCATTATTTACTGGTGCTTTTATTGTATTATCTACAGTTACTGTTTGTAAGTCTGCCATTGCTTTTGCAAGAACATCTTTTGCATTATCTACTTCTTTTTGTGTTGTATTTGGATTATCAAATACTGCTTTAGCTTCATTTAAGGCTTTTGTTAATCCATCAAATGTTGCTTTGGTATAATTTGTACTTTCTAATCCTTCTGCTTGATTGATTAAGTCTTCTAATAAACTCTTATCTGGAATTAATCTTAGCTTCAAGAACGCTGTAACTAATTCATTGTATGCATTATTTACTTCTTCTTGCATTGCATTTTCATCGTTGTATACACTAGTTGCTGCTGTTAAGGCTTCATTGAATGGTGTCCATGTAGCTTCTGTGTATTTAGCAGTTTCTAAACCACTCACTTTATCAATAAATGCTTTTAAAGCAGTTTTATCTCCTTTGAAGAATTCTAATTTTTGCATGATACTAGCAAGTCGATCAAATGCTGCATCTACTTTATCTTGACTAGCAGTTGCATCATTATATACTTCATTAGCCTTATCTCTTGCTTCTTTGAATTCATTAACTACTACTGGTACAACATTAGCTAAATCTTCATCAGTAATTACATTAGCTAAATCTAGCGCAATCTTTAATGCTGTTTTATCAATACTAATAGGCGCTAACAATTCTAAAACTTTATCATATTGATTTTTTAACTCTTGTGTATTTTCATCAACTTTTGCTTGTGCTAATTTATGAGTTAAATTAACGTTTTTAGCAACTTTTAAAATATCATTTAATGTTTCTAATTCATTTTTGGCACTTTGCCATGATTCTTCAGTATAATTATTTTTATTTAATGTCTCAACTTTATTAATTGCTTCTACTAAAGCAGTTTTATCAGGATCCTTAGCTAATGCTTCATATTCAATACCATAACCTAATTTATAAACAATTTCGTCTGTTGAATATACTTTTGATCCTGGAACATATTTTGGTATATCAACTGGTAACTTTCCAGAAGCTCCAAATGTACCTAAAACCACTTCAGTTCCAGCAGTAAGATTTGGACTAAACGCAGCAGTTGCCCCTACTGTTCCGCCTCCAAAAGATTCAGTTATATCTAAACCTAAACTAGTTGTTCCATATACTGCCAAAATGCCATCAGCATCAGGAAATGCCTGGACATCATAAGGATGATTTAGGGAAATTACAACTGTTTGTTTCCCTAAATTCTTACAATAATTAGTAAATAATTGCGGACAAGCAACAATATAGCCATCTATTCCTGAAGCCTTAGATATTTCTGAAGCATGTACTAAGACATCACACCAATCTAATAAATCACGATTTGTTCCTTGAAACTTAGAGCCATCTGAATTAATTGCACTGTTGACTTTATCATTTAAACCAGTCCAATTATAATGTTGTAAGATTTTATAATCCGCACCTTCTGGAATAATTCCAGCCTGTTTTGCTCTTTCCCAAGCTAAAACAAATCGATTATTATTTCTAGAATATGTAGTTGCAAATAATACTTTAGAATTACTAGTTAATTTCAATGGTAAAACATCATTTTCATTTTTAACAACAGTAACTCCTTTTGCTGAAATCAATCTTTCTGTTTCACGATTTTCAACTGATCCTACTACCTCTAAAGCCTTTGCTTTTTTATCTTGTAAGCTTGTATTATCATTAACTAATTCCATGATATTACGATTATATTTTAATGTTAAAATTCTTTCAACTGATTTATCTAATTCCTCAATAGATAATTTTATCCCATTATAGCCATCTTCTTTAGTATAAGCATCAACAAATGCATCAATTAACGGAATCAATTTAGTTTCCATATCAGCCCATGAAGATATATCATTAAATGGAATATCTAAAATATCAACCCCTGCTTTAACCGCTAATAAATTACGTTCATTTACATCAAAATAATTTGCAACACCATTCATCGTCATTGAATCAGTCACGATTACACCATCAAAATTCAATTCATTTCTTAATAAATCAGTTAAAATTTCTCTTGATAAAGTAGCAGGTGGTGACATATGTTCATCTTGTTTTGATGAATATATTTTCTCCTCAACAACATTTGGGAATTGAATATGTGCTGTCATAATCATATCAGTCCCTGCATCAATTGCTGCTTGGAATGGTACTAATTCTGTTTGATATAACTCATCCTTAGTAGCATCAATTGAAGGTAAGCCAGTATGAGAATCAGTTGCAACGTTTCCATGTCCTGGAAAGTGTTTAGCAGTAGTAGCTATGTTTTGACTTTGAACTCCTTCAATATAAGCTGTAGTAAACTTTGCTGCCAATTGTGGACTACTACTAAATGAACGTAATCCAATAACTGGATTATTAGGATTATTATTGACATCTGCATCAGGAGCAAAATTTGTATTTACACCTACTGCACTTAATTCACTACCAATAACTTTTCCAGCTTTAAATGCATTTTCTGGATCATTTGTAGCTCCTACAGCCATATTTCCTGGCAAAGCAGTTCCTCCCGTCAATCGATAAACTATCCCCCCTTCTTGATCTGTTGCAATAATTAAAGGAATATTATTTTCTCCTAAATTTGGATCAATTGCTGCCTTTTGTAATCCATCTGTCAATTCAACATTGATACTAGCATCAGACGCAAAATTTGCAGCAAACAAAATAACACTTCCAATATCATATTTTCCAATAATTTCGTAAATTTCATCGTTTATATTTTGAACTGATGAAATTTTTGTACCATCTTTCATTGTCCACCCACTTCTAAATGAAAGCATGATTTTTTGACCAATTTTTTCTTCTAATGTCATTTTCGCAACTAACTCTTGAGCTTTTTGTTCATTAGTTAAAGCTGCAGCATTAGAAATATTTACACTAAATATAGTTGCAGCAATCATTGCTAAAACCATCATTAATGAAACAATTTTCTTCCCTAATTTCATTTTCTTTTTCTCCTTTTTAAATAATAATTCCCCAATTTACAATTAATTCATTGTTAGTATAATCTTTTCATCCCTCCATTTCCTATTTTTAATTAGCATTAAAAATAAAACCCAAGCAATGTTAATAATATTATCATATTATTAACAATACTTAGGTCATGCCTGATTTAACAGTAACATCTCTTTTATATTACTCTGTATATAAATATTTTACTATTTATAATTAAAGCGGTCAATATAATTTCTTGAATAAATCAAAATTATAATTTCTTGAATAAATCAAAATTATTGTGAAACATTTACTAATCATTTGAGATACCGTAAATTACAAACTTGTTGTACACATATTATTATGTAACATAAATGATTAAACTATTAGAAAATTTATCAGATTTCACAAATCTTAAATAGTCTTAAAACAACTTAGAAATTCATCTAGAAAACAAATAAACCATCTCAATCAACAAAAAAGCTGATAAACAAGCATAAATTGCTGTTTAAGTGCTCTTTTTTATGCATTACAATCTTTTTATTGTAAACACATTTGATATATTTTTTTGATATCTTCTTGTTTTAATGGCTTAAAGCCATATAATACATCATTATTACATGATTTAGCTGCCATTATATCAAAATATTGTTCATCAATATTAATTGCTTTAAAATTACTATCTAATTTACATGTTTCAAAGAAAAATTCTTCTAATTTTTTAATTGCAAGATTAGCAACTTCCATTGGTGGTAAGCTTTTATCAATATCAAATACATTTATTCCAAATTGATAATATTTAGACACTGTTGTTTCATCTAAACAATATTTTAACCATCTTGGTGTTAAGATTGCTAAACCTAGACCATGAGTAATATCATAATAAGCACTTAATTCATGTTCCATTGGATGACAACTCCATTCATGCTGTTTTCCACCATTAACAAGTCCATTGATTGCCCATGATGAAGTCCACATTAAATTAGCTCTTGCTTCATAATTATCTGGTTCTTTAATTGCAATTGGCGTATATTTAATAATTGTTTTCATCATTCCTTCCATAAATGTATCTAACATATATAGATCTTGTTCCATATTAAAATATACTTCCATAATATGTGACATCATATCAGCACTACCACAGGCTGTTTGATAAGCACTGACACTGTATGTTAAAGTAGGATCTAAAAATGATACTTTAGGTAGCATCGGTCTTGCCATTCTACCAATTTTATCTTTTGTTTCTAAATTAGTAATAACTCCACCACTATCCATTTCTGAACCAGTTGCTGCAAGAGTTAAAATAGTTACGATTGGTAATGCTTTTTCAATAGGCGCATTTTCACTTAAAAATAGCCATGGATCATGATCTACACATGCTCCAGCTGCCATAAATTTTGTTGCATCAAGAGTTGAACCACCACCTACTGCAAGTAATACATCAATATGTTCATCTTTACATATTTGAGCTCCTTTACGTACTGATTCAATTCTAGGATTTGGTTCGATTCCTGATAATTCAAATAAATTTAAACCAGCTTTTTCTATTTCATTAATGACTCTATCATATAAACCACTCTTTTTAATTGAACCCCCACCATAAGTCATTAAAACATTTTTTCCATATTTTTTTAATTCCGTTGTTAAATTTTTTAACTGATCTTTACCAAAATAAACAGTTACTGGAATATCATAAATAAAATCATTCATATATAGTTACCTCACTTTCAATAATATTATAAACTATAAAGTTTACTTTAGGTCAATCTTTATTTTATTTTTATGTAATCGTTTTCTATAATAACGCAATAAAGATGAGTTAAACCAACTCATCTTTACTAATAACTTTAGATTCTTGTTTAATTCTTAATATAAAACTATACTCATCACTTACTATTGTAACATCAAACTGTCTAACTACCTTTTTAATCCAATGATATTTTATTGACATTTCATCTAATATGTTTCCTACATCTGCCATACTTATTCCTGTTTTAGAAACATAACCTGAATATTGACGATGTATAAAATTACTACAAAGTAAAAACTTCTTTATATCTTTCCAAGCATTTTTGTAACTTTTTGAAGGATAATATTGCTTTAATAAATTATTATTTAAATCAAAATTAATTGCTTTTCGACTATGTAAAGTTTGCATATCTTGCCTTAATTCGATAATATGACTCTAACGCATCTTCTCGATATTCAATCGTATCGCCCTCATATCTAAAATACCATTTATCTACTATTTTTAAAAACCATGGTGTTTTTGGCAAATCCCATTGTGCTTCCATAAAGGCATCAAAATCACTCTTTTTACCAAAATATACACCTTTATCTAACTTTTTTACACCTCGTCTTTTAAAAAAACGATCTACTTTT
>JAGZCC010000003.1 GCA_018369555.1 Thomasclavelia spiroformis | reverse complement strand
GCATCTACTTTATCTTGACTAGCACTTGCATCATTATATACTTCATTAGCTTTATCTCTTGCTTGTTTAAATTCATTAACTACTACTGGTACAACATTAGCTAAATCTTTATCAGTAATTGCATTTGCTAAATCTAGAGCAATCTTTAAGGCTGTTTTATCTGTTTCTACAGTTTCAATTTGTATTAAATTATCAATTGCTTTCAATAAATTATTTTTGGCATTTTCAACTTGACTATTTGTTACTTTTTCAGTTTCAAAAACAGTTTTTGCCACTACCAATACTTCTTGCATTACATTCCATGATTCTTTAGTATAATCGTTTTTATTTAAATTAGCTACATCATCAATTGCAGCTTTTAATTCTGTTTTATCAACTACAATAACATTATCATTAAATGTTTTTATAGCTTGTTTTAAACTATTAATAAGCATTTCTACATCATTAGAATTACTTACGTTAGCATATTCTTTTTCAATGTTATCTACTGTATTTTTAAATACATCCATTGTTTCTTGACTAACATTACCTTGATATTCTCCAATTTCTGTAGTTTCAATCAACCCTTTTGATATTGCTAATTGTTCTTGATAAACTTCTTGTTTAGAAATAAGTAATAAAGCTTCCTCTTTAGCTTCTTTTAATAATTTTGTAACATTATCTAATTCAACTTGAGTTACTTTATATGTGTCATAAATATTTTTAGCATTTACATAAACTTCATTTAATAAAACATTATCTTTTAAACTATCTAATTTTAATAATTCTTTTACTTCAGTTAATTCTACTAATAATGCAGTTCGATCAATACTAATATATGATCTTAAAAACTCCTTATATGCTTTATTTAATTCCTCTTGTTGTTGCTTAACTTCTAATGAATTAATATCAGTATCAATCAATTCTCTTGCTTTAGAAATCTTATCTTCTAATATTTGTTTAGCCTCTAAAGAATAATTCCCAGCATATTCACCAATTTCAACTTTTGAAACTTTATTTTCTATATCACCAATATATGATTCTAATTCAATAGATGGATCATAACGATATACATTAAATCCACTAATATTACAACTATCGTTAAATATAGTTAAGCGAGTTTTGTTTGTTAAAACAGCATCAAATTCCCCTACATATTTGCCACCATTATTTAAATTATTACTTTCATCACTTAAAACTTCCCAATCATTATCATTTGATAAATACTCTACTTTATATTGAAGTGCTTTGTCATTTAACTTATACAATTCATAAGCATAAATATCAACTAATTTATCAAATTCAAAAATAAGCTCTTTTACTTCATTTGAATTAAATTCAACACTAGTCGTATTATCATTATCAATTAAAGCCGATTTTTGTTCAGCAGTTAAAGGCATATTTCCACTAATTTTACTATTATTAGTAACTGTTTCTGGTTTAGCGAAAACCTTTATTTCAGTCATTGCTGGTGAAGCTAAATAAAATTGGCCACCAGGAGCCCTTCCTTCAATAACTACATTAACCTTAGCCCCTTTCACTTTGGCTCCAACAGTATATGATGCTTCTAAATCATCAACATTATCTGTTTTATCCATAATCACCGTTTTATTTCCCACTAAATCTTCTACCTCAACTTTAAATTTAAATCTAATACCTGGTTTTTCAAAATAAATCTTTACTTCCTCAATAAACTGTTCACTTCCTAAATCAACTTGGAAAGTCGTAGGGAAATCATCATGCCCTACATTTTCTAAACCAGTAGTTGATCCGTCAGTTAATTTACTACTATCGTATGAATTTTGATTAATTACATGCCCTGGTTTTCCATAAGCAATATTTTGATATTCAAATTCAATTTCAGTTTCTTGTAATAATTTAATTTCAGCTAAAGCTGGCCATGCTAAATAAAATTCTCCACCTGGTGCTCTTGCCATTAAATTAACATACACTTTTTGAATCTTTTGTTTAACTGGTAAGCTATACATTCCAGCTAAATCCTCAGTATTATTACTTTTATCTTGAAGAGTTGTTTTGTTTCCATTAGCATCTTCAATTACAACATCATATTGATATCTCAACCCTGGTTTTTCAAAATATAATTCTAAGACATCTACATACTCTTCTTTACCTAAATCTAATGTTAATAGTACAGGATATTTATCGCCACTTCTTACCCATAATGTTCCAAGATCATTATCAGTAATTTTTGAAGTTGTTCCTTCTGGAGTAGTTACTGGTGTACCAACTGCAATATTTTTATAATTTGGTTGTTTTGCAACTTTACCATAAATTGCTAATTCAGCAACTTCAGGAATAATTACAGAATCCGTAGTATTAAATGTAAATCTCACTTTACTTGCAATTCCTTTATAATCTATTAGTGTTTGACTTGTTATTTCTCCTTGCTCATTTTGAGCAACAACATTCCACTGATTTTGATTAAAAACTTCTACTTTATATGTATATGGAAAACCACCAGCTATTTGTTTTAATGATATTTCCATTCCATCAATACTTGATTCAGCTTCTAGATCAACTGTTAAATCAAAACTAGAAACATTGCTTTCACCTGTCCAAGTAGTCTCTTTATTACCATCTGTTAAATTATCAGTTGGATTATTAGGTCCAGTATTTATTGATGCAGTAACTTTTTTTCCTAATGCAATATTTTCTTTTTCTTCAACATTTCCAACCAAATTTTTTAAGCTTAATAATGAATATTCGTTATAAGCCTTCATTGCTAATTCATTTAAAGCTAAATTTGAAGCCTCGATACTATATTCATTATTTTCATCAGACTTAAGATTTGCCCACTCCCATTCCATTAAAAACCAATTAGTAGAAGGAATAGTTGTGTTATTTTTCATTGCCACTTTAACATCATTAATCCACTTTTGCCATCTTGGATAATAATAATCTTTTGTAAGACCAGCCCATTGACGATTTGAATAGTCTCTTAAACCGCCACCATTAGCATTTTTTAAACCACCCCATGTTGTAATTAAATCACGGGCATTAAATTCAAATAAGTCTTTTGTCCAATCATCACTATCTTCAAGCATTGTTCTTGCTTGTTCTATCCATTTACCAACTAAAAAATCACTATTAGTTGATAAGATTTGATCCTGTAACAAAATCATTTCTAAAAATTTTTCAGATAAAACTTCAAATTCACTAAGATTATTTGTTTGGTAAGCATTTACCATAGCTTTATGATATTCTTGAGCTGAATTAGAAATCAATTGTCTAGTAATATCAGACAAATCATAAATAAATGCTGGACTATCTTTAAACTCATCATAATTTTTGGCCATTAAATAAACAGCACGTTCTAGTTTTTCTTTATCATAATTAATCGTACTATGCCCCCAAGAAGAAGCTGATGTGAAGTTTGTTGTTGGACGAGCATTAATTACTGACTCAGGTGCTCCTTGATAATAATTATCTTTTCGATTATATCCAGTATCTAATAAAATATTCCAAACTTCTTCAATATCTTCGTTAGTTCCTCCATATATACGCTTTGCATAATCCTGACACCATTGACGAAAATCAATTGGATCTTTTGTCCAAGTCATATCCCAAAGTAATTCATAAGCCATTGGTGAATTTTCAATTGCTTCTGGAGTCATTCCAATTCCTACCATATGTTCACTATTTTGATATGTATTAGGAATGTCTTGTGAAACTTTTTCAGGATTTGCATCTAATCCCATACGTCCTCCAAAGTTATGAAGCATATTCCAAATCCATGGTGTATTAGCAGCCTCTAGTGCTGAATTTTTTGGACTTACTTCAGAAAATAGATCTAAAACAATTACATGCTCTTTATCCAAATTAGTTAACTTACTTGGATTACTTGCAATACTTCCTGACCATTCTTGAATCAACCAAATAGCATCCTCATCATTTTCCATCATTTTCTTTTGAACTGTTTCATATACTTTAGTGTAATTCATATCCTCAATTTTTCCACCTTCATGGAATGGATCAACTGCATAGATATTTGTTACATCACCAAAAATATCACGTTGTGCTTTATAAAAAACATCTGCCATTTGTGAAAAATAATCTTTTCCACCATTATCAACATATGTTCTTAACATATCCGGTCTTTCATAACCACACCATCCACCTTGGCCTACATATTGTACATCTTGATATTTATCTTTAAAATTAGTAGGAACTTGACCTGAAAAACCACTTAATATTGATGTAATTCCATAAGTTTGCATTCTATCATGCATTTTTCTTGCCAATTCAACACGCTCTTCAAACCAATTATTAGGCAGTTTTCCCCCATAACTAGTCATGTTTTGCATATAAAACCATGCAAAATATCCTGGCCCAGCAATATATTCTCTTATTTCCTCGTCACTATATCCATATGTACTTAAAGTACGACGAATCACTTCTTCTTGCCCAACAATATCCAACATTGTATTAATACCAGACATTGCTGCCCAATCTAAAAATGCTTGATATTCATCCCAATTCCAAAATGCCATTGTATATGAATATGTACAGAAATTTAATGCATAACGATAATCATATTGTGTTTCTTTTACAATTTTACTATCTAATTGCGGTAATGTTTTCGGCATCTTTAATTGCGAAGCAAATAAAGGATTATAATCAACATTACAATAATGTCTTAAATAATAATTAAAACCAGATGCCATTGAAACTCCATCATTTCCACGGATAACAATTTTTCCTGCTTCACCATTTTCAATCTCAAAGACATCTTTATCATCGTTTTTTTCTCTTATTTCAAATACAAATGAATCTTGCCAAGTTTTTCCAAGAACACGTCCAACTAAAGCAGACATTTCTTTAATTGTTTTATCATCAGCATAAGCTTTATTAGTTGCAAATTTTTCATATTCACTAGCCCATTTTGTATCTTTAAAATCCGCTACTTCTATTTTTCAATTTTATCATTTAAATCTCCAATTCTAGAGCCATATAATTCTACTTCAGCTAAATTTCCTTCCATTTGCTTTGAATTATAACTTAAATTAATTCTTACATGACTAGCATCAACATCTAAAACATATTCTTCTCCAGTACTACTAGCCATCTTATCATCAAATTTATAAGCAACTTTATTGTAATTAATACCATCACTAGATGTATAAATCTGATAGTGGTTATATGAGCCTTCATTATTATAAATAACCACTTTAGAAAGCGCATATATTCCATCTAAATTTAAATCAATATTACGATAGTGATCTTGCATCGTATTAGAAGCTGGCGTCATATAATAAGTATTCTTATTTCCATCAACTGCTAAATTAGCTTCATGATTACTGCTACTTTTACCACTAGCGCTAATGTTTGTAATTCTACTATTTTCTTGAGCCATTACTTTATAATTCGGTACCATAAGCATGCTCGAGCATAATAAAGTAGATAAAAAAACTTTTCCTATTTTTTTCATTTTCCCTCCTCCTTTATTTTATTATATCATTAAATCACTAGTAAAATTTTATAATTATTAGTAAAAATCAATACAAAAAAAGTGATACTTAACCAAAAATATCACTATTTTATAAATATTTACATTAAATACTAATCCTCAACTTGACGACGAGTAATAACAGCTCCCAAAGAAATAAGTTTATGATCAATATTGTCATATCCTCGATCAATATGATAAACATTTCCAATTTCTGTAACTCCCTTAGCCATTAGTCCTGCAACAATCAAAGCAGCACCACATCTTAAATCCGTTGCATAAACTCTAGCCCCTTGCAATGGAGTAGGACCGTTTACAAAACACATAGCCTCTTCTTGAATAATATCAGCTCCCATTGAATTTAACTGATAACAATGTCCAAAACGTTCAGGATAAATTGTTTCTACAACTTGCGATTCGCCTTGGCACTGTGTCAACAAAGCTGTCAAAGGTTGTTGTAAATCTGTTGCAAAGCCTGGGTATACTTGGGTTCTTATATCAACTGGCTTTAAATTATCTATTCCTCCATGAACAATTATACTATCACCAACAATATCCATTTTAACACCAATTTCTTTTAATTTAGATGTTACTGCTTCTAGATGTTGCGGAATAACATTTTGTACAATCACTTTCTCTCCAGCTGCTGCCGCTATTATTAAAAATGTTCCGGCTTCAATACGATCAGGAATTATTTCATGATTACATCCATTTAACTTTTCAACGCCTTCAATTATAATTGTATCTGTACCAGCACCACGAATTTTTGCTCCCATTTTTGTAAGCAAGTTGACCACATCAATTATCTCCGGTTCTTTAGCCGCATTTTCAATTGTTGTTTTACCTTCAGCTTTAACAGCAGCAAGTAAAATATTAATTGTTGCACCTACTGAAGCAAAATCCAAATATATTTTATTTCCTACTAAACGCTTAGCTTCAATTGTATACGTTCCATCACTACTATAGTCAACTTTAGCACCCAAAGCTTCAAATCCTTTAATATGTAAATCAATAGGACGTGGTCCTAAAAAACAACCACCTGGCATTTTCATCGTAACTTTTTTACATTTACCTAATAGTGCTCCCATAAAATAATAAGAAGCCCTTAATTTATCAACCGCTTCACCTACTAATGGTTTATTTTCTAAATTAGTTGGATCAACCACTAATATATCTTCATTTTTTTCAACCTTACAATTTAATTCTTTCAACAACACTCCTAATGCATCAACATCAGAAATATTTGGCACACCATATACAGTTACAGGACTATCTGCTAAGACAATTGCGGGTATAAGTGCAACCGTTGCATTCTTTGCACCACTTATAACTACAGTTCCATTCAATTTATTTCCACCCTCAATAGCAATTACTTCACTCATTTTAGTCCTCCTTCTATTTTTAATCTCTGCTACTACTATATATTAATTTATTGTTAAAAACAACCTAAATTTGTATTTTTAAACAATTAAAATTGTAAAATATTTTTTATAATTTCACATAATCATAGATACAAAAAATTAAATATTTATCAATCCTATTACTCTACTAATATAACCATTACTTATCAAATATTTTGTAGAACAAATAAATCAATATAATTAATTAACTTCTTTATCACAACTACACTAATTAATCCGTATCTCCTTCATTTATTAATAGAATAGAAGAAAAAAATAATCTTCGCCCCTGGTATATTGTAATTGACTTATTTAACTGTCAATTATGTATACCTTTTCCTTTCGTTAAATTTTGTTTAGAATTGAATTGTGACTGTGTACTTTTATATTTCGCTCCTGTAGCTCGACTACCTAGGAAAGGTTACTGCCACATCTTTGTATCTTAATTGTAATCAGTTAGATAAGTCTTTGAACTTGTATTTTTCACCAGGCTCTTTGATACTCTGTTTGTGGTTTAATCACATATCACTATCTTATATACTTTAAAGAAAGGATGTGCTTTTTTATGTATTACATCGGTATTGACGTCGGCAAATTCAACCATTATGCCTGCGTTGTTTCTTTTGATGGTGAGATTCTTATTGAACCTTTCTTCTTTACTAATAATCAAGATGGGTTCGATTCTTTTACCGAAATAATTAAAGAATTCAAATCACCTAGACATATTGTTGGTTTGGAAGCTACCGGTCATTATGGTGATAATCTTATCAGTTTTCTAATCAAACACGATTACGAGGTTGCCTTAATCAATCCATTGACCACCGATGCCAAGCGCAAGACTAAAATCCGCAAGACTAAAATCCGCAAGACTAAGAATGATAAAAAATATACTTTTCTTATCTGTTCAGTATTCTTTGATAAAGATTATACTAAAGTCACTCAGTGTAGGCTCGATATGAAACAGGCTAGAGAATTAACCCGCTATCATGCTTCAATTACTGAAGATATCAATCAAAAGAAAAACCGTCTTCAAAAATGTATCGATATCGTTCTTCCCGAGTTTAATTCATGGTTTAAAACCAAATATTCTAAACCTTAAAAACAAGGGGTATTATGTAGAAATAGATGCATCATCTCTTCGTGATAATGCAAAAAAATCTATTGGTGAAAATAACGAAGTAATTACTCTTGAAATCAAAATGCTTATTGAAAATATCGAACTCTTAACCAGTCAGCTTAAAACTGTAGACAAAAAAATAGAAGAATTAGCTGCTAGAATAGATTCTCCCATCTTTTCGATTCCCGGTTATAAATGTCAACTTAAAAATAGCTCTTTCCAACGTTGGTTGAATTCACTTAATTATACTCATCATTAACGTTTTTGATTTAAGTAATTCAAAACTGCATCTACCATACATTATTCTTTTAACAAGTTTAAGTTTATTAACCGATGCTTCAACAACACCATTACTTTCTTGATATAAAATACTATTTTTGACCGCATCAAAATCTTTCTTTATTCCTGTGATAAAACTATTAATATGACTAAAATTATCTGTACCCGCCTTTTTTATCCAGGATTCTAATGCATTAACTGACCTCATACTATGTAAGATGCTTTTAAACTCATAAAAAAGTTCTAAAAGCATCTTCACTTTTGGATATAATTGATAGATTTTACGTAATTTACCTTTACTTAACTCAGCAATCTTATTTAACTGTTTATATAAAAGTTTAATCACATGCTTACGAGGTAAAACAACCTTATTTTTAAATTGTCCCGTTTTTTTCATTTGAGCTATAGTTCGTTTAACAGACCCATATTTACCTTCATCCCCTTTAATTACAATATGTTTGTATATCTCTTTGATTGTATAATGACTATCTATCATATTTTGAATCTCTGTATGATATTTTTCACAACTGTTTGTTCGATGACGTGATGTATTTTCGATTGTAAATACAAACCCATCTGTTGCATATTTCTTTGCAGTTTTCCGACTAATATTAAGCAGCTTAGATATTTTTGTATATGACATTCCTTTATTTCTCATTTGTTTTACTTCATCTACAAGCTTATTCTTTTCTTCAATTCGTTCCATTCTTTGAGTCATTTTTTCATCTTCAAAGTATGAAACAATTTCATATTCATTCATTTCCATTAGCTTTTTCATTGTTTTATAATGAATATTATTTGAACATGCGTTTTTTAATGTTGCACCATTATTTATATCTTTTTTTGCATTGTAAAATCGTTCTTTTAAAGTTTTCATCTTAATATTTTCATTAATTTTATCTATTGTAATATTGTACGGCAATATGGCTCTAAGTTCATTACTGATGCTTTCACTCAGACTTTTTAAAATATGAAAACGATCACTTATTTGAACTATTTTAGGATTAGCCAGTTCTATTGCATTTTTATAAATTACTGATCCATCTCGCGTAATTTTTTTAAGATTATTAAATTTTTTCAATTCATTAGCAACATCCCCAATATCTCTAGAGGGAATCATAAAAATAATATAATGATTTTCTTGATTTACAAATACAGTGGCATAATGGTGTCTTTTCTTTATGGCAAAATCATCTATTCCAATAGATGTAATACTGTCATAATCAATTATAATAGTATTATTTTTTTAAAAAACTGCATATAGTGCTTTTACCAACATTACCCCCACTTTTTCTTAACGTATTTTGTGCTAAAATAGAACTCATATTTTTAGAGGTATCAATAATATGTTGGATTAGTCTTTTTGTTTTCTTTTGACTACGTTCAATAAAATCATACGTTTCAGCAAATGTTTTATGGCTACAGTTAGGATTGTTACAAAACATTTTTCGATTAATAATTTCAATTACAACATTTTTACCATGCATAGGTAGATCGTTAAAGGATTTTTTATATTTTGAATGACATTTTTGTGATGGTCTTCCACAGTAAGGACATATAGGATCTTTTATTTTAGACTATACTTGAAAAATAATACAATCATCATTTGAATACATTGAAATAAATTCTAAATTAGGACACAGCATATTAATAAATTCCTGCATATTTATCTACCACCTTTATTAACATTGTACATTATTTTTTATCATACTCAACCAACATTGGAAAGAGCCATATTCGTTCCCTATTTCAACATAATTATTAGTTACATCCACTTTAACTTCATCACTATCATTTTTATTATTTGCATAAATATCAACTGGTACAATTGATAAAATAATAAAAAATGATAATACTATTTTCAAAAATCTTTTAAACATCCTCCTTTTCCCTCCTTTTTAGCTTAGAAAACACTCTTTTTTTAAGTTAGTACTTACATTTTCTTGCATATATAAAATTATATCATCTTATTAAAAAAGACTCTCAACAAGATATACAATGAAATTATTACCCCAATAAAAAATATCCTTTCAAAATTTGAAAGGATATTTTTATTTACATATTTAAAATTTATAAAATTATGCTTTACCAATGCATCCAAAAATTTCCATTTTTTCTTTAACACATTGTTTAATTGCTTCTGCTCCAGGAGCTAATAATTTACGAGGATCAAATCCTTTACCTTCTAAATCTTTTCCAGCTTCAATATATTTTCTTGTAGCTTCTTGGAAATATAATTGACATTCAGTATTTACATTAATTTTAGAAACTCCTAAATTAATTGCTTTTTTAATCATTTCTTCAGGAATTCCAGTTCCACCATGTAATACTAAAGGTAATTTTCCAGTTTCTTGTTGAATTGCATCTAATGCATCAAAATCTAAACCAGCCCAATTTTCAGGATATTTTCCATGAATATTTCCAATACCTGCTGCTAAGAAATCAACTCCTAAATCAGCGATCATTCTACATTCTTTTGGATCGGCAACTTCACCTTTACCAATAACACCATCTTCTTCTCCACCGATAGATCCAACTTCAGCTTCAATCGAAACACCTTTTGCATGGCATAATTCAACCATTTCTTTAGTTTTTTCTAAATTTTCTTCGATTGAATAATGAGATCCATCAAACATAATTGAAGAGAATCCTGCTTCTAATGCAGCTTTAGCTCCATCATAGCTACCATGATCTAAGTGTAAAGCTACTGGTACAGTAATTCCTAAAGAATCAACCATTGCAGCTACCATAGCTGAAACAGTTTTAAATCCAGTCATATATTTAGCAGCACCTTCAGATACTCCTAAAATTACTGGTGCTTTTAATTCTTCTGCAGTTAAAAGAATAGATTTTGTCCATTCTAAGTTATTAATGTTAAATTGACCAACTGCATAATGTCCTTCTTTTGCTTTATTTAACATTTCTGTTGCTGATACTAATCCCATAATATTTCTCCTTTTCTTTTATCACATATATAATACTATTATTTAAATCAAATTTCCATAGTATCATTTAGATTTTTGTCTATTTTCTTCAATTCCATTCATCGTAAGCGATTACTTTATTTTACTATCTTAAAACTTGCTTTAATTTAAACATATCTTTTGAAAAATGATACAAAGTTATTCCCAAAGCCATTGATAAATTCAATGAATCAATCTTACCACTGTGCGGAATAAAAATACTTTGTCCATAATTTAAAAACTCATCAGGTAAGCCACTACTTTCATTACCAAAAACCAAAGAATGATTTTTTTCATTAGGTTCAATTGAATGAATATTTTTTGCTCCCTTTAACATTAATGAATAAACATCTCTATTAGGATATTTATGTAAATAATCATCAAAAGTATCAAAATACTCAAAATTAATATTAAATATTGCCCCCATCGATGCTCTAACAACTTTAGGATCAAATACATCGACTCCAGGTCTAATAATTGCTAAATCATTATATCCAAATCCAAGCATCGTTCTAATTATTGTTCCCATATTCCCCATATCACCTGGATTTACTAGTACAACATGATTAGTATTTTTTAATTCCATGCCGTACTTTTTTATAATAGCAATTGCAAAACAATTATCTTTTCTAGATAACTTATTAATAGTATTATCACTTTCAATCAAATCAATCTTATTTCTTTTACATAAATTCTCAATAATTTCAATCCCTTTATTTTTATAAGAATTACTTTTAATATACACCCTTAATACTAACTCAGGTTTGTTTTTTAATAACTCAATAGTTTCAAATACCCCTAAAGTATAAGTATACTCAAAATTTTTATGATATGCTTTAATCTTCATAATTTAATCCCTTTAACAAATCAATCTTTTTCTTTAAATCTTGCCTTAACATTTCAAAACGATGCCGATCATAATCAACACCTTGATCTATCAATTCCAATAACTCATCATACTTATGATAAGCTAGTTCAAATTGTGAAATTTGAATTTCCAAATCCATTTCTCGTTGCCCACTTGCAACAATTTCATTAATCTCTTTGTACTTTGCCTTAAATAACTCATCTAAATCAACTTGTTTCTTCTTTCTAAAAAAAACCATCTTTACCTCCTAATTAAAATAGCCTAACAATGAAAAAGGGATAACTTTAGGTGGATTTAAAATATGCTCTCCAACTATTTTTTCCATCCAGATCATATCATACCACTTATCAAATTTATAACCACATTGATGAAAATGTGCAACTTCTAAATAGCCCATTTTCTTATGAAAAATAACACTGCCCTCATCAGGGATAGCAATACAAGCATTCATATTTAAAACATTTTGTAACTTAGTTATCTTCTCTAATTCATCATACAATAATTTCCCAATTCCTAAACCACGATACCTCATATCAATATAAATAGATGTTTCAACTGCCCAATCATATGCAGCTCTACTTTTAAATGCAGATGTATAAGCATATCCTATAATCAAATCATCTTTTTTAGCGACTAAATACGGATAATTAATTAATGTATTTTCAATTCTTTGTGCAAATTCTTCTACTGACGGAATTGTATATTCAAATGTAATTGCTGTATTTAAAATATACGGTGTATAAATTTCAAGTAATCTTCTAGCATCTTCTTTTTTAGCGGGTTCTATCTTTATCTCCATGAACATCTCCTTATCTACCTTAAAAATACATATCAATTAATTTTACATTATATTAGCTCTTTCAAGATAATATTATACCATATTTTAGATTTATGTTATAATAGCTTCGAGGTGAAATTATGCATAAATTAGCGTGTCCAAAATGTCATAAACCAATTATCCAAATAAATAATTCATATAAATGTGAAAACAATCATTGCTATGATCTTGCTAAAAGTAAATATTTAAATTTACTTTTAAATCCTGATAAAGCAACAAATAATCCAGGTGATAGCAAGGAGAGTCTTATTGCTAGAAAAGCATATTTAACAAAAGGTTATTATGATATTATTTTAGAAAATGTAATTAATTGTATAAAAAAATATCGTAATAATGATTCTTTGGATATTTTAGATTTAGGATGTGGCGAGGGATATTATACAAAAAGTTTAAAAGAAGCATTTATTAAAGATAATATCTATGGCTTAGATATTTCAAAAGAAGCCATAAATATGGCAACTAAATATACAAAAGAAGTATATTGGCTAGTTGGTAACAGTAAAAACTTACCAATTATTGATCACTCTCTAGATTTTATTACGGCATTATTTACTGTAGTTAATCTTGATGAACTAAAAAGAACTCTAAAACCCGGTGGATATATAATCCATGTTACGGCTAATCCTAATCATTTAATTGAAATTAAACATTTAATTTATGATGAAATTAAAGTTAAAAGTGATAAATATATTAGACTAGATTTAGAAAAAGTAGAAAGTTATGACCTTTTGCAGCAGATAGAAATTAATAATCGTGAAGATGCTTTAAATCTTCTTAAAATGACACCGCATTATTATCATATCAAAAAAGAAAAACGTCATGTTTTAGAAACATTGCAAAATTTAAATGTTACAATTGATGTTAAATTTACTATTTATCGTACATAAAAAAGCTAATTACAAATTAGCTTTTTTATGTTATACTATTTAAATTTTTTTAAACGTTTAGCCAAGGAAGTTTGATTAAATATTTTTAAACAAATAATAATCCCAAAAATATCCATTTAAAAAGTAAAAAGACCTAACACATAAAGTTAAATCTAAACTTTATGGTTAAGTCCAATATTATGTATTCTACGGGAAAATGAATACAACTATAGATATTTGGGACAAATTCATAATACCACATATTTCAACAAATTATTTTCAAATGTTGAAAATTTATTTTCAAGTTTTGAAATTCTAATAATCCATAGTCCCAATATATCCTCCAAACTCAAAATAAACAATACTATCATCACTTGATTTAAAAACAATCTTTACATAATCATTATCAATAAAACGATATATTCTAGCCTTATTATTAGGAGTCATCTCTTTTTTAAAAATCACACTCATTTCCTTAAAATAATGATTTTTAAAAAAATCAATTGGCATAGCATCAAAAACCCATTCAATATATCTACTATTATTAAAATGCTGATTTATATCAATATCACTATACAAAACGGTTCTTTCCATTACTAAAGATAATTCTAAATTATCTTTAATTTCATGAAAATTATCAAGTGTATATGGATATGAAATAATTTCTGGCATTTTTATTCCAGCTTTATCCGGTTTGATAATTCTTCTTTTTTGAATATCTATTAATGTCCATAAAGAATAAATTGTTGCAATTTCTTCTTTATTTTCATCTTCAACCCAATAATTACGTGAAAACTGAATTCTTTTATAACCACTAGCTCGCGTATATAAATTTATTAATTCCTCGCTTTTTATCGGCCTTTTTAAAATAATTGTTTCTTTTGTTAAAACAAAAGTATATTTTTTAGCAATTTCTTCATTCCAAATTGCAATTTCTTTAGCATTAATTGTCGCTAAATCTGACAATTTAGACATTAAATCTGATATTTTATAATTACCACTATAATCACATTCTTGACCATGTATTAATAGTTTTAATCTTGAAATTTTATTTTCCATATTGTTCCCCCTAATATCTCAATAATAATGTAAAAAATTAATAATGTATAGTATATGTTAATAAAAAAGTAACGATTTATTGGTATTATTAATATATAACTTAAAAGTTGGGGTGATCTAATTGAAACGAAAAGTAAATAGGAAAAATATCACTATTCTTGTTATTGCAAGTATATTAATAGTTTTAGCTCTTATAATTTTAGTTAACCACTTATTTTTTTCACCAAAACCACCTACTAAAGAAAAAAAAATAAAAACAAAAAATGCAATAACTTCAATAAATTATTATATCCCTTCGTATAAAAAACGTTATCATGACTATAAAACTAATCATCCCGAACTATCAAACGAAGATATTGTAACAAGAGTAAATATGAATCTCGACTACAATTTCTATGCACATATAATTATACAATCTAAACCAAACGATTTAAATACTATTATAAATAAATATTATAAGTTAGATAATAATTTTGTGCCAAATGACTTAGTTTATATTAATGATGCATACACAAGTCATGATGATCCTGCTTATCAATATCGAAAGCATCAAGCATCAAAACGTCTTTATAACGATTTTGTAGCTCTTCGAAACAAGTGTCAGGAAAATGGAATTAATTTATATGTTGTAAGTGGTTATCGTTCAACTGCAAGTCAAAGAAAAAGTTATCAACATATGGCAGATACATATAATATTACTGAAGCTGATAAAACATGTAGTCGTCCTGGTCATAGTGAACATACACTTGGACTTGCATGTGATATTGCTTTAGATAATTATAGTTTTGAAAATATTATCAATCATCCAAAATATCATTGGTTTGCTAATATTTTAAGTGATTATGGATTTATCATTCGTTATCCTGAAGGAAAAGATTCATTAACTGGCTATAGTTATGAACCTTGGCATATTCGTTATTTAGGAGTTGATTTAGCTAAAAAAGTTATTGATAGTAAATTAACATATGACGAATATTATGCTCGTAATTTTATATTTGATAATTAAAAAAAATCCAGTATAATAAAATTAATGAAAGAAGGAGTATATTTAATGGAGGCTATTTTTAATGTTTTACCTTTTTTAGTATTTTTATTTTTATTGTGGTTTACATATATAAATATATCTTACGCTTTTAATTTACGCCAAGCACGTAAAGAAGATCGTACACTAACTTCTTGTTTAAGTGATACTGGTAAATATTTTTATATAATCCTTTTAATTATATATATATGTATCCTTTCAATTTTTATAATATTTTTAATTTTATGTTTTATCAATGGAAGCATAAATAGTATTTATATGCTATTAAATATAATAACTTTTGTATCTTTAATTACTAGTATTTTATTACAACAAATAATCTATGTTGGACATCGGCAAATGATGATTGGTAAAATTAAATTAGATTATCGTAAAATCAAACGTGTTACTTATCCAAAATCTAGTAAACTTAGATTTATATATGGACAAAAATCATATGAAACATCTCTTCGCTTTATTGATGATTTCAAATTAAAAAAAGCATTACAAAAAACTAGATAAAAACATTAAAAAGAGAATAAATTATTGAAAATCATTACAATAATTTATTCTCTTTTCTTTATTAGATATTATCACCATTCATTAACAATATAAAAATAAAATACAATTCTTTCAATATCATAATTACTATTTTTATATAAAAACTTCAATTATTTATTCCAATAAATATCTATAATATTATCTAAATCATCATCAAATTCTTCATCCATATTAAATAACTATTTTCTTCAATTTTTTTTCAAACTCACGTCGTGAAAACATTATAATTGCTCCACAACCTAAACATTTAATTTTAATATCTGCACCCATTCTAATAATTTGCCATTGATTAGATTTTTTGCATGGATGCGTTTTTTTCATTTCTACAATATCATTTAATTTATATTCCATCTTAACCACCATTTCGTTTATAAAAAGCATTAATAGTATTTTTCATCAACATTGTTATTGTCATTGGTCCAACTCCCCCAGGTACTGGAGTAATTGCTTTTACAACATCCTTTACATCATCAAAATCAACATCACCACATAATTTATTATTTTCATCACGATTAATTCCTACATCTAAAACAATTGCCCCATCTTTAACATATTCATGATTAAAAAATTTTGCTTTTCCAATTGCAGCAATTAAAACATCCGCTCTTTTACATACCTCTTTTAAATTTTTAGTTTTACTATGAGCAATTGTTACAGTAGCATTTTTTTGTAAACATAATAGTGCTACAGGTTTACCAACAATATTACTACGTCCTACAATTACTACTTCTTTTCCTTCTAAATCATATCCAATTTCATCCAATAGCACTAACATCCCTTTTGGTGTACAAGGAACTAATGATTCTTCACCAAGGAAAAGATTTGCAATATTATTGGGATGAAAACCATCAACATCCTTACTAGGATCAATTGCATTTAAAACTTTTTGTTCATCAATATGATCAGGTAATGGCAATTGCACTAAAATTCCATCAACATTATCATCTTTATTTAATTTATCAATTTCCTGTAATAATTCTTTTTCACTAAATGAACTACCATGATGCAACAAATCAGATTCAATCCCTATATACTCACATCCACGTTCTTTATTCCTAACATAAGTCTGACTCGCTTGATTATCACCAACTAAAATAACTACCAATTTAGGTAAACGAGAATAGCTTTTCTTTATTTCTTCAACTTCTAATCTCAATTGATTTTTAATTTTTAAAGATATATCCTTACCACTAATAATCATTACTAGATCCCCCCTTTAATTATTACAAACAATTATATCAAAATATTTTTTTCATGCAACATAACAATTAAATAACTTCATCAAGATATTGTTGATAATCCCTTAAGATCATCTCTAATTCTTTAAAAGTATTAATTTTTGATAATTCATTTTTAACTTTTGCAGAAGATTTTAATCCTTTAATATACCATGGAGCATGTCCTCGCATTTGGAACATTGCCACTTTTTCTGGTTCAATTTCCATTAGTTTTTTTGCATGTGATAAACATTGAGAGATTTTTTCCTGGTATGTTGGTTCTTCAATAATAACCCCTGTTTCAAGAGATTGTACAACTTGTTTAATTAACCATGGATTGCCTAAAGCTGCCCGACCAATCATTATTGCATCAACCCCAGTTTCTTCTAACATTCTTTTAGCATCTTCAACACTTCTAACATCTCCATTTCCAATCACTGGTATCTTTACTGCTGCTTTAACATCTGCAATAATCTTCCAATCAGCTTTACCTTCGTACATTTGCGAACGTGTTCTTCCATGAATTGCAATTGCACTAGCTCCTGCTTTTTCAATTAATTTAGCGACTTCAACCGCATTAATATGTTTTGCATCAAAACCGCTTCTAATTTTTACAGTTACTGGTTTTGAAACATTATCGACTATTCCCTTAACAATTTCATAAATCTTATCAGGATAAAGCAATAGCTTACTACCAGCATCAGCTTTTAATACCTTATTAACTGGGCATCCCATATTAATATCAATGATATCACAATTAGAATGCTGATCGATAAACTTTGCTGCCTTTATCATAGTTTCTACTTCTCCGCCAAATAGTTGAATACTAACAGGGTGTTCCTCATCATCCACTTGAAGCATATCAATTGTTTTCGTATTTCCATAACATAAAGCTTTATCACTAACCATTTCAGAATAAACTAATCCTGCTCCAAAATCTTTAACTATCTTTCTAAATGCCATATTTGTAATTCCTGCCATTGGAGCCATCACTACTTGATTTTTTATTTCAATATTACCAATTTTAAACATCAACTCACTCCTCTTGTGTATCTTACCAATTATTAAAAAAAAATGAAATATAAAAGTATAAAATTATTTTAAATGTTCATACTATTTATAGATAGCTTACAACTTCCCCGCTATTTTCAATAGAGTAAGTTATCTAGTTAGTTATAATCCTAATATGTTGGATTCCAACAAAGAAAGGCTTCCCCCGCCTTTCTTTTATTTTATTTAAAATATAATATTTATTACAAAAACCTTCTAAAGTCAGCGTCTAATTATAAACACTATCTAATAGAAGGTTAATATATAAAAATCAGTCCAATTTTAAATCCTTTCAATAATCGCTTTTAATTCTTCTTCACTAAAATTATACTCAGTATTACAGAACTGACAATGTAATTGACATCCATGATCTTCATTAATCATTGCTTGCAACTCATCTTTTCCAACAGTAATCAATGCCTCTGATAATTTTTCTTTAGAACAATCACACTTAAAAAATAAATCTTGTGTTTCTGTAATCTCGACATCTTCAAATAATAATCTTAAAATGTCTTCTGGCGTTTTTCCCTCATTAATTAATTGAGAAACCGGTGGGCATTTCTTGACCACATTTTCAATATAAGTTATATCTTCTTCTGTAGCTTCTGGAAGTAATTGAATGATAAATCCTCCTGAAGCCAATATCTCATTTGTATCATTTACTAATACACCAACTGAAACAACTGATGGTGTTTGCTCACTTACTGCAAAATAATAGCTAAAATCATCACCAATTTCTCCAGTTTGAAGTGGAACTGAACCGGTAAATGGTTCCTTTAATCCCATATCTCTAATTACTTGCAAAGTTCCTTCATGACCAACTGCTACGCCTACTGCTAATTTACCAGTATCATTGTATGTGTAATGAACTTCTGGATTAGCAACAAAGCCTTTAATATTTCCATCACCAATTGTAACATTAATCATTGTTCCAATTGGACCACCACCATTAATGATAACAGTCATTTTTTCCGAATTTTTATTCATTCTTGCCATCATTAAAGTAGCTGACATCATTCTTCCTAGTGCAGCTGAAGCAGTAGGCCATAGATTATGTTTTTTTCTTGCCTCATCTAATAAATTCGTTGTCACACAAGCAAAAACACGACAATTTTTACTATTAACTAATCCTCTAACTAAATAATCTTTCATATCATTCTCCTATAAAAATACAGCAATTGATGATAATATCATCGGTATTATCATACAAACAATAATAAAGAAAATAAATACTTTACGACTTATTTTATTCATAATTATCACCTCTAAATATGAAAAAAAGCGGCTACCGCTTTATTTCATATCATCTAACAAATCATCTGCACTATCAAATGATACAGCTGTTTGATTAACATCACCATTTGAGCTATCGCTATCTCCATCATTTGTACCATCATGACGATCTAACATGCGCCCTGTATTAAATAATGCCTCAATTTGTTCACCAGCCAAAGTTTCATACTCTAATAAAGCATCAGCAATAATAACTAATTTATCTTTATTAGCTTCAATAATTTCCTTGGCTTTAGCATAACATTCATCAATTATCTTACGAACTTGAACATCAATTTCATAAGCAATTTGTCCTGAATGAGAATTACTATGCTGTGTATAATCACGTCCTAAGAATACATTTCCTTGTTCAGAATCATATTTAATTGGTCCAAGTTCAGACATTCCTAACTCTGTAACCATCATTCTTGCAATTCTTGTTGCCTGTTCAATATCATTATGAGCACCAGAACTTATATCACCAAAGAAGATCTCCTCAGCAACACGTCCTCCCATAAATCCTGCAATATTAGCTTCTAATTGTGTTTTAGTTTGGAAATAAGTTTCTTCCTTTGGTGTCATTAAATTATATCCACCCGCTTGTCCACGAGGAACAATTGTAACTTTTTGAACTTTATTAGCATCTTCAAGTGTTAATCCTAAGACTGCATGACCAGCTTCATGATAAGCTACTAGACGACGCTCTTTTTCACTATACTTACGTGATTTCTTCGCAGGTCCACCTACAACACGATCAATTGCTTCATCAATATCATCCATTGAAATAACTTTATGATTTTCACGAACAGCTAATAACGCTGCTTCATTTAAAACATTTTCTAATTCAGCTCCAGAAAATCCTGGTGTTCTTTGAGCAATATTTGAAAAATCAACATCCGGTGCAAATTTTTTATTTCGCGCATGTACCTTTAAAATTTCAGTACGTGCGTTTTTATCAGGATTAGCTACTTGAATTTGACGGTCAAAACGCCCTGGACGTAATAATGCCGGATCCAATACATCAACACGGTTAGTTGCTGCTAAAATAATGATTCCTTCATTGCCACTGAAACCATCCATTTCAACTAACAACTGGTTCAAAGTTTGTTCACGTTCATCATGTCCGCCACCCATTCCAGCACCTCTTTGACGTCCTACGGCATCAATTTCATCAATAAAAATAATACATGGTGCAGTTTGTTTAGCTTTTTTAAACATGTCACGAACACGTCCAGCTCCAACCCCAACAAACATTTCTACGAATTCAGAGCCTGAAATAGAATAATATGGTACACTTGCTTCACCAGAAACCGCTCTTGCAAGTAAAGTCTTACCTGTCCCTGGTGGACCTACAAGTAGTACTCCCTTAGGAATTCTAGCCCCCATTTGAGCAAATTTCTTTGGATTTTTTAAGAATTCAACTAACTCTTTTAATTCTTCTTTTTCCTCATCCGCTCCAGCTACATCTGAAAATCTTGTTTTTTGATTTTTTTCCAATTTGGCTCTAGAATTTCCAAATTCAAAGGCTTTAGCGTTTCCACCACCTTGTGACATCATTTTAAAGATAAAAAACATTCCACCTAATAACAAAGCATATGGCAAAATATTTAAAAGTACTCTTGTAAACATTCCTCGTTCATTAGGATCTACAATAGTAGTTTCAATATCCTTTTCATTTAATAAACTTGTTAACGACTGCATCTCTGCTTCTGTATTAGGGATAGTTGTCGTAAATGATACTTTTGACGATTTGCCATCATGTTTTTTAGTATAACTTCCTGAAACATCAATAACTAATGATGATGGAACAATTTCAACTTCCTTAATTTTTTCTTCTTGCACTACTTCCACAAACTCATTGTACTTAAGTTCTTTACCATTACTTTGATTCATAAAAGTAACCATTCCACCAATTACAATTAGCACTAATAGCCAAGGAAGAATTGATCTTAATAATCCGTTCTTACTATTCATAAACTCTCCTTACTTATAACATTCTTCTTTTAAAACACCAACATATGGTAATTGACGATATTTTTCATTAAAGTCCAAACCATATCCAACAACAAACGCATTTGGTATCTTAAAGCCAACATAATCAGCTTTCATATCAATAACACGGCCTTCTTCTTTATCTAACATCGTAACAATTTTCACACTATTGGCATTACGCTTTAAAAGCATGTCTTTAACATTATATAATGTCTTTCCCGTATCAAGAATATCTTCAACAATTAAAATATTCTTACCACTAACATCTTCTTTCAAATCCTGTTTTACTACAAGAGTTTTAGATTCAACCCCATCATAACTACTTACATTCATGTAATCGAATATAACATCACTATTTAAATGCTTAGCAAGTTCTGCCATAAAAGGTACAGATCCTTTTAATAGTCCCACTAATAAAACCTCTTTACCTTCATAATCTTTGTCAATAATTTTTCCTAACTCTTTACATTTTTCAATAATTTGTTCTTCACTAATTAAAACTTCTTTTATATTCTTATGCATCTAAATCACCTCTAATCTATACATGATTATAATTTTACCACATATAAATTAGGTTTTGAATATAAATACCTAATATTTTTTGCAAGATGTGGCACTAAAATAATTTCATTGTTACTATTTACAACTATTGGCCAATTTTTTCTCTGGCTCTTAGGGATTTTATTATCAATATATAAACGTGATATCTTTTTAGTTCCCCCAGCTGTAACAATTACATCTCCAGGTTTATAAGATCTTACCATAATGGGAAAATCTTCATCATTTAAATATATCCCTTCATTTAAATGTCCTGTTTTACTTAAATAAAAGTGCTCATGTTTATCATAAACTAATTGCTTATATTTTAAACAATAATCTGAGCTATTTTTTGTCTTTGAAACACGTATATTATTATATTCTTTTATGAACCTAATATTAACAGGTAAATCCATTTCAATATTAGGTTTGTTACTGTTAATTTGCTTAATTATCTCTTTAATTAAAGAATCGCTTATTAAAGGCGGATAAACACTCTCCCGAATAATTTCATAAATAAAACATTCTAGAAGATTGTCAGGAATTAAATGAAAATCAATCATTTCTTTTTGATGATACTTATAAAGATACATTTGAACTAATTCTAAATTTTTTAAATATCGTTCATTATGTTCCTTTGCTTTTATTAATAATTCTTCAATTTGTTTTTCACTATATTTTTTTAAAGTAACATTACGAACAAAATCACGCGTAAAATCAGTTTCAAAATTGGTATAATCATCACGATAAAACACTTTATGATCATGGCAATAGTTTCTTAAGACGTGCTTTCTAACCTTTAAAAAAGGTCTAATTACAATCATATCAAAAACATTACTTACATCTTTAATTCCTAAATATCCTTTTGTATTATTACGTTGTAATTGCATTACAATATTTTCAATCACATCATCTAAATGATGTGCTAAAACAATTTCATCTGTATTATACTTACTTGCAATATTGCGATAAAATTGATAACGCAATTTTCTAGCCTGCATTTGAAAATTTTCTTTACTATACTGTTTACTATCTATCTCCTTAACAAAACATCTAATATTATGCTTCTTACAATAATCTTCTACTGTTTTTTGATCTAAATCGCTATCATTTCGCAAATGATAATTCACATGACAAACAATAATTCGATAACCTTTTTTTTGCATAATATCCAATAAAGCCATTGAATCACAGCCTCCAGATACACCCACTACATATAAATTATTTAAATCCAGTAACTTTTCTAAATTTTCCATTATCCCACCTCAAGTATTGTTCCCATTATAACAGATAATTTATAAAATTAATACTTTCAAATAAAAAGACCGTCATAAACGATCTAATTATCATTTCTTGTATTAATTACCTTCACAACAATAATACTTATATCATCTAAACTATTATTTTCCAAAACTTTATCCATCAATAATGTTGCTATTTCTTGAGGATGTAATTGATCAATCAAATCCAAATTATCATCAATAATTTTTTCAAAATTATCGCTCGTGCCATCACTTGACATAATAATAATATCATCAGCTTTTAATGACATCTCATAAGATGATATTTTTAATTTAGAAACAATACCTACCGGCAAAGAATTAGTAGTAATTTTTTCAACAATCTTATTTCTTATATGGTAACTAGGATTTGCTCCATACTTAATCAATTTCATCTTCGCATTTGCTAAATTAATATTACACAGATCTAAGGTTGTAAACATATCATTATGATTTTTAATTTTCAATAAAACATTAATAGCATCAATAGTATCTTTTAAACTAATTCCATTTAAAATCAATTTAGATAATACCTCTAATGTTAATTTACTTTCACTGGCTGCAATTTTTCCTTGCCCCATTCCATCACTCAAAGCTAAATAGTGATCATTATCTTGATGAAATGTACTAAAAGAATCCCCACAATGCAATGGCTCTAAAGCATACTGTTGTATCCCATATTGTAAAGAAAAATTAGGTTGATGTTTTAACACTACTGAAGTATAACCCAAATAGTGCATTATATTTTTAATTGAAATAACTTCTAGTGATTCATTTAAATAACTTTCTACAATAGGAATTAATTCATTAATAACTTCCTCTTTACTAATATCTAATAATCCTATTTCTAATGTATACACATTTAATGAAATATCGTGTTTATAGACATATGTAACATTAAATTGATACCCCAATAAATGTTCTTTCAATAAATCATTTTCAAATGGCATTTGTTTTAAAGAATTACTAAAATTATCAAACACCTCACCCAATAAAGAAAACTCATAAAACAAATCTTTTTTTAAATAAAAATTTTCTTGATTAACTCGTCTAATCTTTTCATAACTTTCTCTATACTCATCAATAGCATCAATAATTTTTTGTGGGTTAATACAATTATTTTTTATATATTCATTATCTTCATTATTAAAATTATATTTAAATCCCTTATTAATCAACTTACCCAATCGACTAACGCCACCATCTTGATAAAAACACAAATCTCGACTTGGACAATGTAAACATACATCTTCATATACATATCCAACAAACTCTCCAATATTTACATCTCGATTAAATTCTTGAAAAATACTAGTCAATTGTTTAAACAAGGAAGCAAACGTATTAACTCGTTGAATTAATTTATTATGTCCTGTGATACTTTTATATTCATCAGTAAGTAAATTTGAGCGTTTTTTTATATTAGGAACAAATAAAAATAAAGCAGCACTTATTATAATAATAAAATTATAATAATAATAATCGTATTCAATAAAAAACGGCAAAATAAGATGACTTAAAATATATACAGTTGAACATACAAGTTTATTAGGCGGTTTATACATAAAAAAGATACTAAATGGTAATATTAATGACAATATATCATCTTTAAATAAAGAATTGATAAACATTAAAGTAATTGATACATATAAGATTGCAGGCATTGTATTATTGATACCTAAATAATACACACTTAACAATAAATAAAAACGTAATAATAACATCATATAAATTTGATCAACTTCTAATAATGAAATAATTGCAAACATTATTATCACTGAAAGAATCATCATTCGTTTATTTGTATACACATCAATAGTATTATGAATAAAAAGCGGTACAATATCTAAACTTAATATACTATGTATTAAAGTGAAGCCTAAAATAACTAATATTTCAATATAATTATAATTATATATATATAAATAGATTAAGCTTACTAAACCTATAACCAAAGTAATATGCTTACTTTTTACAAATTTAAAATACATCAATAACTGCATCATTACTATACTTGTTAAAGATATCAAAACTTCCATATAACCATCATAAAATAAAAATGATGTTAGTACTAATGCTGTCATATACGTAATTAAATGCTGATATCCACACATAAAAGAAATTACCAACATCGAAACAACAAAGCATAGTGATGTATCATACATCTTTACTAAACTTAAAAGAATTGTTAATCCAAAAATAGTTACATAAACCATCCTAACATTTTTTATCTTTGCTTTACTCTTTTCTACTGACAAATCCATTTCATTCACCTCGTAATACAAATTATATGTATTTTAAAATAAATAATTTGTCATAATTTAAAACAAACATAAAAAAGCTATCTATTTATTTCAAATCTAGTTTAAATCCACTATCACCCATCAATATTGATTTTTCATATTGCACAAATCCTATGTTTTTTAATAATCTAATCGACCTATGATTATCGTTATAAACATGGGCAAAAACTTGTTTAAAATGATATTTGTCTTTTAAAATTACCAATAACGCTCTTAACGACTCTGTTGCATAACCATGATGCCAATAATCACTATCAAAAGTATAACCAATAGTTATTGAACTAGGTTCAATAACTTCAAAAAAATAATCTCCTATCAAACACCCTGTTTCTTTTAATACAACACCTAGTTGATATGTCCCTCTTTTTCCTTCAAATGGGTGTTTCAAACAATATTCTATCCTTTTAACTGCTTTATTATATGGATAATGCCACCAAGATTGATAAAAAGCTACTTCTTTTTTATTTCGATATTCACTTAATCTCATTGCATCTGACATCTGTAATTCTCTAATTAATAACCGTTGTGTTTCAAAACTTTCCAATTTTCTTACCTTTATAAAGTAACTTTAAACAAGAAAATATTCACAATTTATATTACAAAATCATTCCCTCTTTAAAGTTAATCCTATTTCCTTTCCAATCTTATATCAAATGACTTTTTAATAAAAAATTAATTAACATAATTATATTATAATATATCTATCCTAATTTTTTAATAATTTAAATAAATTTAAAAACATCCATGATGTTACGTACCATGAATGTTTGTCTCATTATTTGTTTCTTACTTTAAATTACGATAAATAAATAACATACGATCTTTACCATTTATATCTTTAATAATTTCATAAGGATCATTTGGAAAATATTTATGCACTGCTTCTTCCATCAATTCTCTTTGATCAAATCCCATTTCAAAAGCTAACAAAGCCCGTTCATTTAATAATGCCTTTACACCTTCAAAAATTTTACGATAAAAATACAATCCGTCATTTCCACCAAATAAAGCAACATGGGGTTCATTATCTTTAACAACAGCTTCTATTTCCTGCTCTTGAGGAATATAAGGTGGATTAGAAACAAATATATCTACTTTAAGATTTTTCTCAATTAAAGGCTGTAACATATCACCAGCTAAAAATTCTACATTTGCTTTTAAATTATCAGCATTTTCCCTTGCAACAGTAAGCGCCAAATCAGATATATCTGTGGCATATACTTTTAATTTAGGTTCTTCTAAAGCTAAACTTATTGCAATTGCTCCACTACCTGTACCAACATCACATAATGTAATATTTTTATAGCCTGGGAAATAATCATCAATACGATATAAAATATTTTCAACTAATTCTTCTGTTTCATAACGAGGAATTAAAACATCTTCATTTACTTTAAAATCACGGCCAAAAAATGTTTCCATCCCTTTAATATATTGAATTGGTCTACCATTATAATATTCTTCCATTCCCATTAAAAATTGCTTTTCTAAATCTTTATCAACTTCTTCATCATACATCAAATAAAGTTCATGAGGTTCTTTGTTTGCTAAATGATAAAACAAAACTTTTGCAACATTTACATCCTTATTATTATCATCTAAACGACTTTCTGCTTGTTTAATTAATTGTTTTACAGTTGCCATTAATTTTGTCCTTCCAATTTTAAACGTTGATCTTCATTAATTAAAGCTGTAATAATATCATCCAATTTACCTTCGATAATTCGATCTAATTGTTGAATTGTTAATCCAATACGATGATCAGTTACACGATTTTGTGGATAGTTATATGTTCTAATCTTTTCAGCACGATCACCAGTTCCTACCTTACTTTTTCTTTCACTATCAACTTGTTGATCTTGTTGTTGTTGATAATAATCATAGATTCTTGCATACAAGGCTTTCATTGCTTTATCTTTATTATCATGTTGCGAACGACCATCTTGACTTGCTGCAACAATACCAGTTGGAAGATGCGTAATTCTTACAGCTGAATCAGTTTTATTAATATGCTGACCTCCAGCCCCACTAGCACGATAAGTATCAATTCTCAAATCGTTTTTATTAATTTCAATATCAACTTCTTCAACTTCAGGCATAACTAAAACTGTTGCTGTAGAAGTATGGACTCTTCCTTGCGTTTCAGTTTTAGGTACACGTTGAACACGATGTGATCCAGATTCAAATTTTAATTTTCCGTATACCCCTTCACCTTTAACCATAAAAGAAATTAAAGAGTATCCTCCAGCTTCAGCATCAATAGCCTCCATAACCTCTACTCTCCAACCCTGCGCTTCTGAATATTTTACATACATACGATATAAATCGCCAGCAAAAATATTTCCTTCATCACCACCAGCAGCTCCACGAATTTCCATAATTACATCTTTATTATCATTAGGATCTTTAGGAATCAATTCAATTTCTAATCTTTTAATAATATCAGGTAATTTCTCTTCCAATTCAGCTAATTCCATTTTAGCCATTTCTTTGATTTCCGGATCATGTTCTTTAGCTAATTCTTTAGCCTCTTCGATTCCATTTTCAATCTCTTTATACTCTTGATATAAATCATATGCTGCTTGTAATGACGCTTGTTCTTTTGTCACATCTGTCATCTTTTTGATATCACTGCCAATATCAGGATCCATCAGCATATGTCCTAATTCTTCATATCTGTTTTCCATTGTTTTTAAACGTTCTAACATACTTTCATTCATGATTTATACCTCCAAATCTCTCATATTATATAATAAACATAAAAAATAAGCAAAATATATTTTACTTGATTTAAACACAATTATTTAACATTTAAATAAAATTTTATTCATATTAATTATAGTTCACATTGAGTTCACCTAGTCATTTTATTATATAGGTGTAGTAGAAAACTACCCCTCCCTTTAATCATAGAATATAGAAGACAAGTTACATTTGTAACTTGTCTTTATTTTTTAGATAAAACTTATTAGGACGATTACTCACCTCATGACAATGTCGACATCGAGGTTCATAATGCTCAACTGCACCAACTAATATAATCGGATCTTCAAAAGAAGCAGGTTTTCCATCAACTAATCTTTGTGTTCTTGTTGCAGGAGCACCACATTTAGCACAAACAGCAGTCAATTTAGTAACAAACTCTGCTCGAGTAAGTAACTCTGGCATCACCCCAAAAGATTCACCCCTGAAGTCTTTATCCAATCCCGCTGCGATTACTCTTATACCTTTATCGGCTAAATATTCACATACAGCTATAATATCCTTATCAAAAAATTGAACTTCATCAATCGCTACAACTTCAACATCATCATTAATTAATTTTAAAATATCTTGTGCTTTTTCAACAATCTTACAAGGTACTCGAGCCCCTGAATGAGATACAATTTCTGTATCTGAATAACGATTATCAATCTTTGGCTTAAATACAAAAATATCTTTTTTAGCATAGCTTAAAACATTTATTCTACGAATTAGCTCTTCTGTTTTACCTGAAAACATACATCCACAAATTACTTCTATCCAACCTTCACGATATTGATGATACATTATCAAAACTATCCTTTCTTTAACTTCTAATATCTCTTACTCCCTCACTTGTACCGTCAGGTCCAATATGAGCTAAATCTGAAAAACGACTATAATTTTTTTCAAACGCTAAATTAACCTCACCAGTTGCCCCATTACGATGTTTTGCAATAATAATTTCAGTTAGACCTGTTTCTTCAGTTTTATTATCCTCATTATTTTTATAATAATCTTCACGATAAATAAAAGAAACAATGTCTGCATCCTGTTCAATTGCTCCAGATTCTCTTAAATCTGACATCATAGGTCGCTTATTAGGTCGTTGTTCAACTGAACGCGATAACTGTGATAACGAAATGACAGGTACTTCTAATTCTCTGGCTAATGCTTTTAACGTTCTAGAAATTTCAGAAACCTCTTGTTGTCTATTTTCACGATTTTTAGATGATGAAGTAATTAACTGTAAATAATCAATTACAATCATTTTCAATCCGTGTTCTGATTTTAATTTTCTACTTTTAGCAACAATATCATTAATTTTAATTCCTGGACTATCATCTATATATAAATTACATTTAGACACACGTTCAGCTGCTGCATAATATTTATTTGCATTAGTTTTTAAAACTTCACCCGTACGCATCGAAGCACCTTCAATACTTCCCATTGAACAAATAATACGCTGTACTAATTGTTCAGCAGGCATTTCTAGTGAAAATATAGCTACTGGTTCTTTTGATTTATATGCTGCATTATGAGCAATATTCAAAGCAAAAGCTGTTTTTCCCATTGCCGGACGAGCTGCTAAAATAATTAAATCACCTTTTTGAAAACCTGAAGTTATCTTATCAAGATCTCGAAAACCAGATCTAACTCCAGAAATATTTCCATCAATTTTTTGTAGCATATTTAAACGGTCTGTTATGCTTTTAATAACACTACGAATTTCTCTAAACTCTCCAGCACTTCGATCTTGTGTTACTTGAAGAATAGTTTTTTCAGTTTCATCTATAAAAGCATCAATATTATCAATATCATCATATGCACTTTCAGCAATTCTTGTTGTTTCTCTAATAATTCTTCTTAGAATTGCTTTATCATGTAATATCTTTAAATAATACTCACTATGAGCAACAGTTGGTACAGATTCACTTAAACGAAATAAATAATCTACTCCACCAACTTTATCTAACTGATTGTGATCCATAAGATAAGATGTTACTGTAGTAACATCTACAGGCATACCATCTTCATTAATAGCTGCCATTGCTTTAAAAATATTTTGATGATTAATATCATAGAAATCATCTTCCACTGTTTTATTTAAAATATCAATACATATATCTTTTGATATTAACATTGCTCCTAACAATGATCTTTCTGCCACTATATCATGAGGATATTCACGAGTTGCCATAATATTCTCCTATTGCTCTTTTAAATGAACATTAATTGTTGCAATTATTCCTTTATATAAATCGACTTTTAACTTTGTATAACCAAGTCCCCCAATTGGATGGGCATCAATGAATTTTCTTTTATCTATTCTAATATCATATTCATTTCTTAACTTTTCCACTACTTGCTTAGTTGAAATACTTCCAAATGTTTTTCCATCTTTCCCTGATTTTAAAGTAAATTCAAGTGTAATTTCCTCAATCTTTTTCGCTAACTCTTTTGCCTTAGCTTGATTGTCTAAATCAACTTGATGAGCTTTCTCCTTTTCATTTTCTACAATTTTACGACTAGTATCTGTTTCTAAAACAGCTAGCTTATTTTTAATCAAAAAGTTTTGTCCATAACCATCAGCAACTTTTACAATATCTCCTTTTTTTCCTAATTTCTTAACATCTTGTAATAAAATAACTTTCATTATTCACTTTTCCTTTCATCTAAATAAATATTAATCGCTTCTTCTAATGAATTAATAGCATCTGTAACAGTTTCATTTTTCAATTGGCAAGCTGCCATTGAAAAATGACCACCACCACCTAATTTTTCCATAATCAATTGAACATTTATATCACGAGTACTTCTAGAACTAATTGATACTTCATCTTTACCGGTTTTTCCTACAATAAAAACTGCTTTTACACCACTAATTCCTAATAACTCATTACCAGCTTTAGCCAATAATGTTCTACTATATATTTTATCTGTCTTTCCAAAAGCAATCAAGATATCTTTTCCATATTTATAAGCGGTTTGCGTAATTGATAATTTTGTCAATGTCGTATCATAATCATCTTCCAAGTATTTATAGGCTTCTCCAACATTGGCCTGTAAGTCTTTTAATTTTGCCGCAGCTTGAAATGTTCTTGTTCCTACTCTAGTTCTAAAATAATTAGTATCTATCAGCATTCCCGTATACATGATTGTTGCCTCTCGCTCAGTTACATTAATCTCTTCTTTTTGATACTCAAAAAGTTCGACAATCAACTCTACTGTAGAAGAAGCAGCCGGCTCTAAATAAGTTAAAAGTGGTAAATCAATAAACTCCTCTCCTCGTCGATGATGATCAATAACAACTTTATTATTAATAATATCTAAGATATTTTCATCAATTGCAAGTGAAGGCTTATGATTATCGACTGCTACCAATAAGCTTCCAGGCGACACTATTTCATGAGCATAATCAGCTGAAATAAATACATCTCGATATCTTTCATCATCAACCAAAGTTTTTGCAACTGCTGCTGTTTTTTCTTCTAATGAATCGTAATTTATAATAATATAGGCTGTTTTATCATAGGCTCTACATAGTGCATACAGTGCAATTGAAGCTCCAAATGAATCAAAATCAGATTGTTTATGTCCCATGATAAAAATATTATCAGCTTGTTTTATCAAACCAGCTAATGTTTGCGCAATAACTCTAGCTCTAACCATACTTGATTTTTCAAAACTTTCGCTATCACCACCAAAATAACGAATCGGCTCATCGTTTGATTTGACCGTAACTTGATCACCACCACGAGAATAACATAGCGATAAAGCCGAAAATGCTAATTCATCAAGTTCACGTAAAATATTACTACCACGACCAATTCCAATCGATAAAGTCATAACCTGTCCTAACTCTTCACTTTTTTCTCTAAAAGTATCGAGTAAAACAAATTTATCTTCTACCTGCTTTCGATAAGTACGCTCATTGAATATTGCGATATAACCATCACTTTTATATCTTTTCAAAATAACCCCATTTTCCTTAGCCCAATCCAACATAGTTTGTCTTGATACTGATTGAATGGAAGCCGCACTTTGTTCATCAGCTAGTTCGATTGATTCTTCATAATTATCAATCGTTATATAAGCTACACATATTTGTTGATCTTCAAATTCTTTAGCCACTCCAATATAGTCACTAACATCCTTAAGATAAAGCATCCGACTTTCTTTACTATTATATACTTCAAATTTACGTGAATTAATATCTATAATCTTTATATCATCATCTTCAAACAACGATGCCAATAACGGTTGCCATTCCAACAATTTTTTACCAATAATATCAATATTCATTTCATAAAGCAAATCACTTATCCATATAATATTTCTACTTTCATCATATTTAATTAACCCAATTCCTCCAAAAACAAAAGCATTTTTAGTTTCATCACCCAAAACATCACTAACACTCATGTTACTGTCTTTAATAATACTAGAAGCATAAAATATAATACTAATTACAATTATATTTTTAATAAATATATATATTACTAATGTTAAAGAGGTACTACTAGATATAAAAATATGTCCTAATAATGCCAAAACAATTTCACATAATAATAAAATGATAACGATATTTTTCAGTCTCGACATCTTTAGCGTCATAACATTCACCACCTTTAATAACTTTATTATAGCACAGTCACTACTCAAAACAGAATTTTATAAACCATTTTAACATTTATTTCGTTTACTTAATTTAGCAATAATAATATCAAAATATGCTCTAATAACATATGATTCACATACAAACATAAATATCCATAACAATGCAAAACCAATTTCTGGGGTAACAATATTTTTTAACCAAGGAATGACATTCATTATATCACGATATATCTCTAATCCCTCTTTATAAACATCAATTCCTAAAAGCCCACCTAATAAAAAGAAAATAATAATATTTTTCAGTGCAGATACAATTATTAATCCGTATTTAGAAAAACGTTTACTTTTATTATTATGTAAACAATAGCCATAAAAAACTCCAAGAATTAAAGTAATACTAGCATACAAAGTAAAAAACATTTCTCCCACCAAAAATAGCACCACAAATGTTACCATTAATACACTTAAAGCCGCTTTATAATCATATAAATACGTATAATATGCAAGAGCTAAAACCATTATATATGAAAAAATAATATCAAAAGCACTTCCCGTATATATATTTATAATTCCTAAAATACCAAATAATGATGCCAACATAGCTCCCTGTGACATTATTTTAATTTTATTTCCACTCATATTTCCTCCATAAAATAATAAATATTTATCAAATAATAACATATTAATATTGTATGTTCAATTATTAGATATCATCTTAATTTTATCAAAAAAGGACTATTTCTTCTATTTAGGATACCCATTATATGGATTACAAAAATTTTATCCCTTATAATAATAAAAGGTGCAACTTCCTCTCCATGTTGCGCCTTTTTTTCTATAAATATATAAATAACCTAATTTTCTTCAATTACACCCATTAATTCCAAAATACGATTTAAATCTTTAGTATCAGTATATTTTATTGTTAAAGTATTTTCATCTACTTTAATTTTCGTTCTAAACTTCTTTCTCAATAATCCCTCAACATAAACCAATTCCTTAGCCTTTGTCACTCTAGGACGTTCTTTACGACTATTTCCTAATTCAATTCCCTTAACTATATTTTCAACATCACGAACAGACAATCCTTCATCAATACAACGTTTAGCAAGCGTCTCTGCTTTTTCTTTTGGTAATGTTATTAAACAACGAGCATGCCCCATTGATATTTTTCCTTCTAATACATAATTTTGAATTATTTCAGGTAATTGTAATAGTCTAAGCGTATTAGCAATATAACTTCGTGATTTACCAATTCTTTTTGCTAACTGTTCTTGAGTAAGTCCTAATTTATCCATCATTGATAAATAAGCTTTTGCTTCTTCAATTGAATTTAAATCTTCTCTTTGGATATTCTCTAATAATGCTATTTCCATCATTTGATCATCACTAAAATCAACAATAATCGCTGGAACAGTTGTTAACCCTGCTTTTTTAGCAGCACGACATCTTCTTTCACCGGCAACAATTTCATAACCTTGGATAGATGCTTTTAAAATAACTGGTTGAAAAATACCATGTTCTTTAATTGATATTGCTAATTCTTCTAATTTTTCTTCATCAAATAATTTACGTGGCTGATATGGATTTGGACGAATTTCGTCTAAAGAAATATCAACATGCTTTGTTTCAGGAGTATTTTTTTCAATATCATCAATTAGTGTAGAAATATCTCCACCAAAAATAGCATCTAATCCTTTTCCTAATTTTTTATTTTTAACGGTACTGCTTTTTTTTGTAGCAGGACTCTTTTTTGTATTACTTGGCATTACGTTTACACACTTCCTTTGCAAAATCTCGATATGCTCTAGCTCCCTCTGAATTATTATCATAATCAAAAATTGCTAGTCCTTCTGATGGAGCTTCAGAGAGTTTAATATTTCTTGGAATTGCTGTCTTATATACTTTTTCCTTAAAATATTTGCGAACTTCTTGAGAAACTTCAACCCCTAAATTAGTTCGTTGATCCAACATTGTTAATAAAATACCTTCTATTGTTAAACGTGGATTAAAAACACTTTGTGTTAATAAAATTGTATTCAATAGCTGTGTCAGCCCCTCTAATGCATAATATTCACATTGTACTGGAATTAAAACCGAATCACAAGCAGTAAGAGCATTAGTATTTAATAATCCTAATGCCGGAGGACAATCAATAATTATGTAATTATATTCTTCTTTAATTTGATCTATTGCCTTTTTTAAACGTTGTTCTCGTCCTCTTTTTATATTTGCTAATTCTAGATCAGCACCAGCTAAATCAATACTCCCAGGAGCAACATCTAATTTAGCAATATATGAAGGAACAATTACATCTTTCATCTCACATTCTTCAACGATAATATTATATGTTGACAATTCAATATTATCACGATCAATCCCAATACCTTGTGTAGCATTTGCTTGAGGATCCATATCGACTAGAAGTACCCTATTTTTAGCTTTTGCAAGCGCTGCTGCTAAATTAATACTAGTAGTTGTTTTTCCAACTCCTCCTTTTTGATTTGTAATTGCGATTATTTTTGTCATTATTTAACCTCCCTTGAGTACTTCTTACCTATAGTTTCACCTAATTTTATCACAGTTTCTTTACCTTCACTTGTATTTTTAATAATATCATCATCAATAATCACTTGATTTTCTTTAAATAAGATAATTACTGTAGATCCGCCAAATTCAAAATATCCCTTTTCCTCGCCTTTATGACAATACTTTCTATCATAATTGACAATTTTACCAACCATCATTGCCCCAACTTCCATTTGAATCATTTTATCAAAATTCTTCGATTCAATAATAGTATAATTACGACTATTACGCTTATAAATTGGATAATAATCATTTGCTATTGGATTAACTGTATGAAATTCACCCGGTATATATCTACTTTCAACAATTTTTCCATCATCAATATAACTATAACGATGATAATCATCTACGCTCAACCTAAAAATTAAACAATAACCGTTTAAATATTCTTTAGCTAATATATCATTATCCAATAAATCTGATAAAGAATACATTGTATTCTTTATCATAAAACAGCTATCATCATCTATTCGATAGCACGATAATTTAGAATCGGCAGGACTAATTAATACATTATCATTCATTAAAAAAGGACGTTTTCCTTCGATTATCTTACGTGTAAAAAAATCATTATAACTTGTAAATTCCTTATCAACATACTGAGACATATCAATTTTATTTTCCTCAATAAATGATTTTATCATATGCTTAGACAAACTAGAATTCATATACCAACCACCAATATTACTGACAAACCGGCAAACAAGAATTTTTAAAACACATCTTCCAATAAATGTACCATAAAGTTTTTTCAAGAAATTATTTTGTTTTTCACCATTATTTATAATATTTCCTAAACGGTCAACAACTATCATTTCATCACCACAATCTGAATTAGCTCAATAATAACAAGGATTCCTAAAGCTGCTAATCCTTTTGATTGAACTTTAGGCACTTTAAAATCAATAATAAATAAAATTCCTATAATTAGCATCAATGCTCCATATAAATATGATAACTCAAAAATAACATATCTTAAAGCATAAGCTAATGGCAAAATAAAAGATGATGCTGTCACAGGTAATCCCTGATAATATTTTCTTTTTTCATCTGTTTCTTGTTGTCTAGTTTCTTCTTTAACATTAAAATACGCTAATCTTATCACTGCTGCTAAGACATAAAAAATTTCTATTGCTAACCAGCCAATTGAACTTAAACCTACATTATATCCTAGAATAGCTGGAAAAACACCAAATGCAACCAAATCACATAGTGAATCAATTTGAATTCCAAAACGTTTTTCTTCATCAGTACGATTTTTTTTGCTACGAGCCACCATTCCATCAAATGTATCACAAATACCACACATTATCAAACATATAAATGCCCACTGATACATCCCATTAAATGATAAATGAATTCCTGCCATTGCAAACACTAATGACAAATATGTAAGAATAACCGTATAACTATAATAACCGATCATTTTTCTACTCCCTATAATTTTTTTGACAAAAATAGTATAGCATATATTTAACTAATAATGTACATTAATATAAATTTTGTCTTTTAAATAACCCTTCTATAATAACCAAAAACATTTTTAAAATAACTACTTTAAATTAATATTTTTATTTAAACAATACAAATAATTGTTTCTAATATCCTATATCATAAAAACTTATAAAAGAAAAAGGCGGAAATTCGCCTGTTGAATCTATGATAGCTAAAAAGATTCTATCCATCTAATCAAAACCATCGACAAATTAAGTTAAAATTCATTTTATCTCTTAGCTATCGCTACAATTAACACCTATATTATATACTCTTAAAAATACTGGTTCAAGAACAATATCATTAAGTTAAATCTTTGACAATATTTATGACAGCCATAAAAAGCACTAATTTAATGTTAATTAAATACTAGAGATCATCTATAATTTTTAAATTCTTTTCCAAATAATAAGATGTTTTAGAATAATTACTCTAAAACATCTCTTACCCAAAAAATTTCTAACTAAAAAGGTGGGCTATCCCACCTTAATCTTACATCTTATACAATTTTTAGCTTATTACATATAAAAATCAAAAAATATATCAAATCACACTTTTAATAATATTTTAATTTTCCTAATTTATAATAACTAACCTTTAAACAATTATTTATAAAATCTACTATCCGCAAATAAAACAATTGTATCATTCTTTAAAGAGTTTTTTACATCAATAATTCTTTGATTCGATGATCCCCTAAATCTAAGTTTACGATCCTTCAATTCATCTACAAATGGACCATCAACTAATACATCTACATAAGATAATATATCAACATCAAATTTCTTAATATCTTCATATAAAAAAGCTGAATAGAGCCAAATTGTTTTATCTTTGCAACACTCTTTAACCCGCTTTAATAGTTTAAAAACATCATTTCTATTTTCTAACTCTAATGGTTCTCCACCAAGAATTGTTAGTCCCGAAATATGCGGACGATTAATTAGATCAATCAAAACATCTTCAATATCAGCTCCAAATTCTTCACCACCACAAAAATCCCATGTTTCTTGATTAAAACAATTAAAACAGTGACGATGACATCCTTGAACATATAAAGAAACCCTTATACCTTCACCATTGGCTATATCTGTTTTTCTAATTTGTGCATATCTCATTATTACTCACCTAATAAATGATTATCTAAATGAACAAAACGTTCAGCTATTTCTTGAGTTCTTCCTTGATTCCAGAAATTATCACCTAAATATCCACAAGTACGACGACACACATTTAAAGTCTTATGATTTCTGTTACCACAATTTGGGCAATACCATTCACGATTTTCATCTAATAAAATTTCACCATCAAAACCACATTCTTGACAATAATCTGATTTAGTATTAATTTCCGCATACTGAATAGTGTCATACATATAATCAATCAATTCACTAAGAGCATCCAAATTTTCAGACATATTAGTAACTTCAACATAACTAATTGCTCCACCTGATGATAATTTTTGGAATTTTGCTTCTATTCCAAGTTTTTCAAAAGCATCAATATGTTCTTTAACATTAACATGATAAGAATTAGTTAAATAATCTTTATCTGTAATTCCTTCTACAATTCCAAAACGTTTTTTCAACGCTCTTGCAAAAGTATATGTTGTCGATTCAGCCGGAGTTCCATATAAACCAAATCCAAGTCCTGTTTCTTCTTTCCAGCTATCACAAGCTTCTCTTAAACGTTTCATGATCTTTGTTGCTAATTCATTACCTTCTTTAGAAGTATGTGTATTACCAATCAAAGCAACAACACATTCATATAATCCAATGTAACCTAAAGAAATTGTTGAATATCCATTTTCTAATAATTTATCAATTGTTTCACCTGGTTTTAAACGTGCTAATGCCCCATAGCGCCAATGAATTGGACTAACATCACCAACAGTTTCCTTTAAACTTTCATGTCTTAATAATAATGCTTCTTTACATAATTCAAGTCTTTCATCTAAAATCTTCCAAAAAACTTCAAGATTATGATTTGCAGATAATCCTGCATCAGCTAAATTTAGCGTTACTACGCCCTGATTAAAACGACCATACCATTTATATTTACCGTTTTCATCTTTCCAAGGAGATAAAAAACTACGACATCCCATACATGGGAATACTTCACCTTCATAATTCTCTCTCATAATTTTAGCAGAAATAAAATCAGGCATCATTCGTTTAGAAACACATTTTACAGCTAAATCTGTTAAATAACGATATTCACTATCTTGAGGTACATTATTATCATCTAATACATAAAGTAATTTAGGAAATGCCGGTGTTACATATGCACCTACTGGATTTTTCATTCCAACATATCTTTGTCTTAATGTTTCCTCTATTAACATAGCTGTTTCTTTAATGTATTCTGGTTCTTCTCTTAAATACATAAATATCGATAAAAATGGTGCTTGTCCATTTGTAGTAGAAAATGTATTAATTTGATATTGGATTGTTTGAATTCCTGCCTTAATTTCATCCTTCAATCTTGCATTAGCAATTTTATCCACCTGTTCTTGTGTATAATCTATCCCTACTAATTGACCTTCTCGACGTACATTACGTTGATGTTTTTCATAACTTAATCTTACATATGGAGATAAGTGAGCTAATGAAATAGTTTGGCCACCATATTGACCATTTGCAACTTGTTGTACAATTTGTGTAGCAACTGTACAAGCTGTTTGTAATGATTTAGGTGTTTCAATTAATTTATCATTAATTACTGTTCCTTTTGCAAACATATCCTTTAAATTAACTAAGTCACAATTATGCATCTTTTGTATATAATAATCCATATCATGAAAATGAATGATTCCATCATCATGAGCTTGAACAATCTTTGGAGGCAACAATAATCTACGACAATAATCTCTAGAAAATTCACCTGCAATCAAATCTCTTTGAGTTGCTAAAACAGTAGCATCTTTATTGGAATTTTCTTCCATAGCTTCTTTATTAGTTTGATTAACAATTCCATAAATTTCTTTATCGATTGTATTAGTTTCACGTTGAAACTCTCTTACTTTGCGATAACCTTCATAAGCCTTTGCAGTTAAAATTTGTCCTTTTTCAATTAATTTTTCAAAAACTTGTCCTTCAATACGATAAATTGAAATATTATTTCCATCAAACTCATGCCATTTTTCAATTTCACCAGCAATATCATGAGCACATTTTGTATCAACAATCCCACTACCACATTTCATTGCCTTTAAAATCGCATTTTCAATTTTCGATGCATCAAAATCGACTTTTTGTCCATCTCTTTTAATTACCTTCATACATACTTTCCCTCCTATAAAATTATTGTTTATATAATATCAAATTAAAACTTGAATGCTTAATCATTTCACCAAACATTTCTAAATTATAACCGATATTACACTAAATTTCTTCTTTTTTAGAAAATTAGTAAATAAAAAATTTAAGATGATTATTTTACAAAATAACCTTTATTTTAAGATGTTGCTTTTTCCTAAATATCTCCAAAAAAGCAATTTTTAACATTAAATTCATTTAACGCTTAGAATTTTAACAATTATATTAAGATAAATCAAATCTAATACACCATAATTAACAAAAAAATTTTTTTCTCATTTTTAATAAAAAATATAATACAAATTAATTTCAAAAATTCAATTTAAAAAGATAACCAATTATTAACTGTCTTAGTTATCTTTTCTTTACATATCTTAATAATAATGTCTCTCATACCTACGATATCGACGCTTTAAAATAGCATATACAATAATTAATATCACTCCTATAAAACCACAAATAATCCCTGCCATATTTAAACTATCAACTGCTATATCAATCGTCATACCAGAAAATCTTTGCGCAATAGCCTCCTCTATTACATTAACTATCATCGGTACTATCATCCCCACAACAATACCCGATACAATTAATGAAACGCCTGAAAACAATGACCACTTAAAAAATGATTTATTGATAATTCCAAGTAGTGCAATAATCACAACTAAACTTATAATACATATTATCTTGGTTACATTATTATCTAAAGCATTGTATGTTTTAATAACTTGTTTAGCTGGAGAATTTATATTTTCTATTTTATCAATTGTTTGATCGATTTGATTTCTTAGATTGCTATTTTCATCAGTTATCTTACTTTGAATTTCTTTTACCTGCTCTTTAGAAATATCTTTTTTTAGCACCTCTTCTATTAGCGAAATGCTTTGATCAATAGCAACTGATATTTCATTTAATATTGTTTCACTATCAACTTGATTACCATTACTAATTGAATCATTAATATGATTCAATAAATCATTTGCCACTTCATTTATAGCCTCATTATCTTTTATTGTATTTTCTAGTACTTTAATATTTTCACTACTTACATCAGGAAAAGTATTTACTAAGACCTCTTTCATATTATTACTTATTTCTTCTTCAAAAAATGCATTACTAATAGTTTTAGTTGATATTGTTCGAATTGATAAACTAATTACTAGCAAGACAACAACACAAATCATCATTATAGTTAAAAGTACATTTATAACCTTTTTCATCATCCGTCCTCCTTTTTTATAATTATAGCTTTTTTTCGTTAAAAATACTAAATTCTTTTATTTTTTTTTATTTAGTGTATAATAATTTAAAAAATACAAAAAGGAGATATTATGCATACAGTAGCAAAATTTCTAAAAATATCAAAAGAACAATTTATTATTGATTTTAAAAAAAACTTTAACAATTATGATAAATCTCAAATTGAAAACATTTATGAATCAATTAAACTTCCTAAAAGAGCGACTATTGGTTCTGCTGGATATGATTTTTATACTCCAGTTAGTTTTACATTAAAACCACAAGAAACAATAAACATTCCTACAGGAATTAGAGTTAAAATTAATGAAGGCTGGTTTTTGGCTATTTTCCCAAGAAGTGGATTAGGATTTAAATACCGTCTCCAATTAAATAATACTGTAGGAGTCATTGATAGTGACTATTTTAACAGTGATAATGAAGGACATATTTTTATTAAAATTACAAACGATAGCAACGAAAATAAAACTGTAGAATTAAATTCTGGACAAGGGTTTGCTCAAGGTATATTCATGCCTTTTGGCCTTGTTGAAGATGATGATACAACTGATCATCGTAATGGTGGTTTTGGTTCTACAACTAAATAAAAAGATTGCAAAAGCAATCTTTTTATTTTAGCAAAAATTGAGCCCATTTTCGTTCTATCTTATCTACATTATCTTGATAATAAAATAACCTATCTAAATAATATTTAATCTTTTTACTGACTGCTTCGTAATAATTATCATGGTTTTTATAAACAATTGCACTTAGCTCATAAAAAATCAAATCCATTGCGTGTTTTTTTGCATGGACTGTAGATAGTCCTAGCATGACATAAAGAAATATAATATATATCGTCTATTTCTTTACATACTCGATGACAATCTAAAATTGCCTTTTTAGCTATTTGCATTTTTATCACACCACTAGCCCATTGTTGACATATATCATACGCATTTCTAGGTCTAAATTCATTAGGATATTGTTGTTCAAAAATTTCTAATGGCTTTAAAACACATTCAAATGCCCATAAAACTAATACTCTTTTATTTTGCTTCTCCATTAAAGTAATAATTTCTTGTAAACACATACTATCGAAAGAAAATAATATCTTATTTTTCTTTTTTAATTTTATTTCTACATCTTGATACATAATACCATCCTTCTTCTATATGCATCTAAATCAAAAAAGTAAGCAAATTTCGCTTACTTTAATTTTTAGCAAATTGGGAATTATATAATTTTTCATACTCACCTTTTTTAGCTAATAATTCTTCATGAGTCCCCTGTTCTACAATATCACCATTATTAATAACTAAAATTAAATCTGCACTTTTAATTGTCGATAAACGATGGGCAATAACAAAACTAGTTCTTCCTTGCATTACTTTTTGCATTGCATCTTGAAGCATTTTTTCTAATCTTGTATCAACTGATGATGTCGCTTCATCAAGAATTAGAATTTGCGGATTTTTTAATATTGCTCTTGCAATAGTTAATAACTGTTTTTCACCCTGAGAAATATTATTAGCTTCTTCATTAATATGAAAATCATACCCACCTGGTAATGTTCTTATAAAATGATGAACATTCGTCATTTTGGCAGCCTGAATTATTTCATCTTTACGAGCATTTAAGCGTCCATAACGAATATTATCATAAATACTACCAGAATATAACCACGTGTCTTGTAATACCATTCCAAACATCGACCGCAACTCTTCTCTTGGTAAATCTCGAATATCTACACCATCAATTTTAATACTACCACTTTTTACATCATAAAAACGTAACAATAAATTAATAATAGTTGTTTTTCCTGCACCAGTTGGTCCTACAATAGCTACCATCTGACCACTTTTTACATTAACATTTAAGTCTTTCATTAAATTTTCTTCATAATAACCAAATTTTACATGCTCAAATTGAACATTTCCTTGAACATCTGCAATATGTTTTACAGGCATTGCTTCTGGTATTTCTTCTTGTTCATCTAATAATTCAACAATTCTACTTAATGCCGCAAAGGCTGCCTGGATTTGAGCTGACAAATTAGAGATTTGTGATAACGGATCATTAATTTGCCAAATATAACGAATAAATGCTTGTAATTGTCCAACTAAAAATGTCCCAGCAAGCACTTCAGCTGTTCCAATTACTGCAACTATACCAATCGCTAAATAAGTTACAAGTGAATTTAAAGGTGCAATGGTTGATGAAACAAATTGAGCTTTAAAAGCATTATTTTTTAAATTTTTATTTATTTCTTGAAATTCAGCAATCGATTCTTCTTGTTGATTGTATAAAAGAATCTCATTATAACCTGTATACATTTCTGTAATCGCACTATTAAGTTGACCTAATGTATCTTGTTGACTTTTAAATAATTTTTGACTTTTTCCTACTATAATTCTTGTAATTATTAAAGATAGTGGAATAATCATTGTCCCTACAATTGCCATTTTAGGATTAATGATATACATCATTGTAAGTGCTAATATCAACATTAAAATCCCACTAATAATTTGTGTAAAACTTTGTTGCAAAGCATTAGATACAACATCAACATCATTAGTTATTCTACTTAACACATCTCCAAAATGATGATTATCAAAATATCTTACTGGTAATTTACGAATTTTATTTTGCAATGCATTACGTAAATCTTCCATTGAATGTTGGATTCCATCGGTAATAAAAACTACAGATATCATTTGTGATACTGTTTTAAAAATATAAATTATAAATAATAAAATTATAATCTTTAAAACTGCATTAAAATTAATATTTATATTACTTAGGCCACTACTTTTAGCAATATCATTAGCTAATTGCGTTGTAATCATTCCTTCAAAAGTAGGTGCAAGAACAATTGTAATATTAAAAACGAGTATCATTGAAATTGCAATTATAAAGTTCCATTTATATGGTTTAATAAACGGCATTAAGCCACTTAGTGCTTTTTTCAAATTATACTTCTTTTTCATAACCTAACTCCTCTTCACTTAATTGAGAAATTGCAATTTCACGATAAATACTACACTCTTTTAATAATTGTTGATGTTTCCCATGTCCCACTACTTTTCCTTCGTTTAATACAATAATTTGATCTGCTTCCATAATACTAGATATTCTTTGCGCAATTACTAACATAATTGAATCCTTTAATTCTTTTTTTAACTCATGCCTTAAAGTTGCATCAGTTTTAAAATCCAAAGCTGAAAAAGAATCATCAAAAATATAAATTGGAGCTTTACGTACTAATGCTCTTGCAATACTTAAGCGCTGTTTTTGTCCACCTGATACATTTGTTGCTCCTTCACTGATTTCTTCATCAAAACCATGTTCTTTTTCCATAATAAATGGATATGCTTGTGCAATTTTTGCTGCATGTTCAATTTCTTGTATAGTTGCATCTTTTTTTCCAAACCTAATATTTTCAGCAATACTACCACTAAATAAAATAGCTTTTTGAGGAATTACCCCTAACATATCACGGAGTTTTAAAAGATCATAATTGCGAATATCTTGATTATTTATCTTTATACATCCACTAGTAACATCATAAAATCTTGGGATAAGATTAACTAAAGTACTTTTTCCTGAACCAGTACTTCCAATAAAAGCAACCATCTCACCTTTTTTAGCCTTAAATGTAATATCTGATAAAACAGGTTCCTCACCATCTGGATATACAAAAGTTACATGATCAAATTCAATTGAAGTTTCTTCGTCATTAGCACCATCTTGATAATTATTTTTCACTAATGGTTCTAGCTTAAAAATATTTTCAATTCTTTTAGCTGATACTTCAGCTCGAGGATACATCATAAATACAGTACAAAATAACATAATTGAAAACATCGCATGAAATAGATAATCCATAAAAGCTACTAATTGACCAATTTCTAAAGATCCTGTCGAAATTAAATGTGATGCAACCCAGTAAATTGATAAACCTGCAATATTCATTAACATAAAAAATATTGGCTGTGTCATCGACATAATTTTAAAAAGTTTTTTAGAAAAAGTGGTAAATGCATTATTTGTTTTCTTAAAACGTTTTTGTTCATAATCATTATTATTAAATGCTCTAATAACTCTAATCCCACTAAGATTTTCTCTTGAAATACGATTCAAATCATCTAATGATTTCTGTTGATTTTCAGATATCGGTTTAGTTACTTTAGCAACAAAAATAACTCCTAAGATAATTAATGGAATCGTTGCAGCAATGATATATGATAGTGGTAATGAGGCTCTTGCTGTCATAATAAAACTAAAAATAAACATAATCGGTGTCATTAATGCAGTTCTTAATAATACATTAACAAATTGTTGTATTTGAAAAGCATCATTATTAGTTCTTGTTATCATTGAAGATATCCCAATTTTATTAAACTCATTTGCTGTAAACTGTTGAGCTTTTATAAAAATATCATTTCGAATATCATGAGTTATTGCCGTAGAAATTTTAGCACAACAATAACCTAACGCAATTGTTCCGCCAACCCCAATAAAAGAAACTAATGCTATACAGCCTCCCATCATATAAATAAAATTTATATCTTTATTAGCAACGCCCTTATCAATCATTATCGCAACAATTGTTGGAATTCCTAATTCTACTAAAATAAATCCAAATACCGAAATTACATTAAAAAAGAATAATAATTTATATTTTTTTAAATATCTTAATATTAATTTCATCTTTCTTTATATGATATTTATATACAAATATCATATTCAACTCCTTTCTTCTAATATTTAAATATACCTTATTTAATCCCATCCAAAATATTGATGTTAGTCCTTAAATCTTTGATCAGTTTATATAAAAACTGACTAGCTTATATTCATAATTATTTAGTCAGTCTTTTTATTGTATTGTCGGATGATATATTTTATAATAAACTATAAGGTAACCTTATAGTCAAGGAGGTTTTCAATGAAAGAAAAATTTTTAACATGTGGAACATTTGCTAAAATATGCGGGATTGAAAAACATGTTCTTTTTCATTATGATGAAATTGATTTATTTAAACCAATTTATGTTAATGAAAAAGGATATCGTTATTATTCTTATCACCAATATGATACTTTTAAAGTAATTATGGCATTAAAAAAACTTGGAATGTCATTAAAAGATATTAAAACGTATTTAGACAAAAGAAATCCACAATTATTTTTAGAATTATTAAATCAACAAGAACATAAATTAATTGAATACATCCATGAATTACAACAAATTCACGAGATGATAAAAAATTTTAAAATACTAACTAATAATGCTTTAAACGCTAATTACAATGAAATAAAAATTGAGTACCTAGATGAAACAAAACTATTATTATCTGCCAATTCTCAAAATTCACCTTCTAAAGATTTCTCTAATTTTATGAATGATTATACATCATTTATTGAAAATAATCATATTGTTACTGGGGAATTTGTTGGAGTTATGATAGAGATTGATAATATTTATAATAATCAAATTTATAATTATTCATATCTATTCACTAATTCTAATAAACATACTAAGTATACATTTATAAAAAAAGCCGGTCATTATTTGTGCGGTTATCATCGAGGAAGTTATGATAAATTGCGTGATTCATATCTTCGAATGTTAGATTACGCTAAAGAACATAATATTAAATTAGGTAAGTTTGCATATGAAGAATATATTCTTTTTGATGTTTGTGAAGCCTCAAAGGATAATTATCTTACTCGTATTACTATGGAAATTGAAAAATAAAAAAAGATGTAATACTTAAACTATTGCATCTTTTTATTATAGAAATTCCGGCTTTGTAGCATATTAAAAGAGTAATAAAATTATATAAACATTCTTATAATCTTAAATTTATTACCTTCAATATCATTATCTTAGATAATTTATTTTTTTACTTTTAATGTAATTATATACTCTTCATCTGCTTCTTGTGTTTCACTTATTACATCGATACCAGATTTTTGAATCAAATCAATTGCTTGATTAATTGTATTCATCGCTATTTTGAAATTTTTTGATATTTTAGTTGTTACTTTTTTAGATTTCTCTTTAGCTTTAACTGGTTTATTAATCAATGTTTCCGTTTGTTTTACATTTAATGATTTTTTTAATACTTCTTTTAATACTTCTTGTTGTTTTTGTCCATCTAAAGATAACATTGCACGAGCATGACGTTCTGTAATTTGTTTAGCTTTTAAAGCATATTTTACATCATCTGATAATTTTAATAACCTCAACTTATTTGCAATTGTTGATTGTTTTTTTCCAACTTTATTTGCAAGTTCAGTTTGATTCATATTATATGTATCGATCAATGTTTTATATGCACTAGCTTCTTCTATAGGCGATAAGTTTTCACGTTGGATATTTTCAATAATTGCATATGTATCAACTTGTTTATCATCAATATCTTTAATTACACAAGGAATTGTTTTCAATCCTGCTAACTTACATGCTCGAAAACGTCTTTCACCGGCAATTATTTGATAATTACGATTATATTTACGAACAATTATTGGTTGAATCAATCCATTTTCTTTAATTGAAGTTGCTAGTTCTTCAATTTTTTCATCATCAAATACTTTACGTGGCTGATTTTCATTTGCTTCAATTTTATTTATATCAATTTGTTTATATACTTTCTCTAACATATTCTCTCCTACAGTGGTTGTTTTTTTATTTTAGCGAACATGCGGGGATACTTATTAGGTGTAGCTTTAACTTTCTTTATAATAATATTACTTCGATGATTATCATTTGCTAAAGTAAAATCATTTACACACTCTATTTTCCCCCCTAAAATACCAATTCCTTTTTTAGCCTCATTTAATTCCTCAGTCGCTTTAAGACCTTTTAAAGATAAAAAATATCCTCCTACTTTAACTAGAGGTAAGCAAAGCTCATCTAGTATATTTAATCTAGCAACTGCTCTTGCCATCACAATATCACATTTTTCACGATTTTCTTTAGCATATTCTTCAGCTCTAGCACTAATTGCTTTACAATTAGTTAATTCTAATGCTTCAAATAAATGATTTAAAAATGTAATTCTTTTTGTAAGTGAATCGACAATTGTCACTTTTAAATCAGGATAAATTATTTTTAAAGGAATGCTAGGAAAACCAGCTCCAGCACCTACATCAACAATACTTTGATTAGTAAACTTAAAATCAAAAGCAATCGTAATTGAATCATAAAAATGTTTTAAATAAACACCTTCTTCATCAGTTATAGCCGTTAAATTCATTTTCTCATTCCATTCAACCAGTAATTTAAAATATTTATCAAACTGCCAAAGTTGTTTCTCGCTTAAATTAATTCCCTTATTTTTTAATAACTTAATAAATTCTTCTTTAAACATAGATTATTCCTCATTATATTTTTGCTTTAAATATATTAATAATACTGAAATATCGGCAGGATTTATTCCGGAAACTCTCGATGCTTGACCAATTGTTAAAGGACGAATTTCACTTAATTTTTGCTTTGCTTCTAAAGCTAAATTACTAATTTCATTGTAATCAATATCACTTGGAATCTTCTTTTCTTCCATCTTCTTTTGCTTTTTAGCTTGACGCATTGCCTTATCAATATAGCCTTTATATTTAATCAAAATAGTTATTCTTTTTCTCTCTTCTTCATTTAAATCTGGAGCACCAATAAATGGTAAAATCTTTTCATAATCAAGTTCCGGTCTTTTAATTAATTCCTTGGCACTGATTCCTTCATTTAACCTTGTTGAACCTAATTGTTCCAAGACATCATTAATCGGATGCTTTGGCGTAAATCTAATTGTATCAAGACGCTCAATTTCATTAAAAATATTAGACATTTTATCTAAATATTGTTGATAAACATCATCACTAACCAATCCAACATCATGACCATATTTCATTAATCGTTCATCAGCATTATCATGTCGAATTAATAATCGATATTCCGCTCTACTAGTTAACATACGATAAGGCTCTTCAGTCCCTTTAGTAACTAAATCATCGATCATAACTCCAATATAAGCTTCATCACGCTTTAAAACTAATGGTTCTTTATCTTGATTTTTTAAAGTTGCGTTTATACCAGCAATTAAACCTTGGCTAGCTGCTTCTTCATACCCACTAGTTCCATTAATTTGACCAGCAGTAAATAAGTTTTTAATAACTTTTGTTTCTAATGATGGCCAAAGTTGTAATGGATCAATTGCATCATATTCAATAGCATACGCATATTTTAAAATTTTACAATGTTCAAGACCCGGTATCGTTCTAATCATTTCTTCTTGAACATCATGTGGTAACGATGTTGAAAACCCCTGGACATAAATCGTATTCATCTCTTTAGATTCAGGTTCTAAAAAAATCTGATGTTGTGGTTTATCAGAGAATTTAACTACTTTATCTTCAATTGATGGACAATATCGTGGTCCAACTCCACTAACATAACCACCATACATACTTGAACGATGCAAATTATCTTTTATTATTTTATGTGTTTTTTCATTTGTATAGGTTAAATAACAAGGTACTTGCTTATCTATTGGAATAAATTTATTTGTTTGATAACTAAATGCTAAATTTGCATCACTACCTGGCTGTAAACTTGTTTTAGAATAATCAACACTATTTATCTCTACTCTAGGTGGTGTTCCCGTTTTTAAACGTTGAATTCGTAAGCCCAACTCTTTTAAACGAGTTGATAAAAACTTGCATTCTTCTTGATTATCAGGCCCACTAGCATGTTTTTGATCACCACATAATATTTCGGCTTTTAAATATGTTCCAGTTGTCAAAATAACTGTCCTTCCTATAATTTCTTGTCCATCAGCCAAGATAACTCCTTTTACACAGTTATTTTCAACAATTAAATCTTCCACCATTCCTTCGATAATATTTAAATTATCTTGTTTTTTCAAAACTGACTGCATATATCTTGGATAAGCTTTTTTATCAGCTTGGGCCCTTAAAGATTGCACTCCTGGCCCCTTAGCAGTATTTAACATTTTCATTTGTAAATATGTCTTATCCGCTGTTTTTGACATTTGCCCTCCTAAGGCATCAATTTCACGAACGATTATTCCTTTAGCTGGCCCTCCAATTGAGGTATTACAAGGAAGGCTTCCAACATTATCAAAATTTGCAGTTACTAAAACTGTTTTTTGTTTCATTCTAGCTGGCGCTAATGCCGCCTCAATTCCTGCATGGCCACCACCAACTACAATTACATCATACATTACATATCCCTCCTTAATCCTAATCTATTGTACTACAAATTTATTATTTTTAAAACAATTATCCCCCTACAATCAAAAAAACTCTTGTTATAAAACAAGAGAATAACTGTTTATTATTTTAATTTTCATCTTCATTAGCTACATCTGTTATTTTTTCATCAATTTCTTTGTTATCAACTTCTTCAATAATTTTATCTGTTGATTTTTCATCATCGTTTACAGTTTCTTCAATTATCTTTTCATCAGCTTCTGTGCTACCTTGATTTTCTTCAATAACTTCATCTTTTACTTCTTCATCAACTTCTTCTTGAGTTTCTTCTTCTGCTTTAGAATTATCTTTTATTCTTACACCATCAATTACACGACCAAAAAATATAAAAGCAAAAAAATAAAATATATAATTTGCACAATTACTTATAAAAAAAGAAATAATTTCTACAATATTCGTTGACCAACTCAACGTCCCTTGAGCTATATACATTTCTAATGCTTCATTTGATAACTTAACTGTATAAATCAAATAAATAGCTGTCAATATTGCCATCATATAGCATACTAACGTAAATACTGGTTTTTTTAAAAATTTTTTTATTTTTTTCATTTCATCAAATCCTCTCTTAATACTAACTAAAATTTTATAAATAAAATTTCGTATAATTATGTGATTATCAAATATAAATAAAAGAAGTCAAGAAAACTAATGTTTAACTTGACTTTTTAATATTTATTTCCAAAAGTTCTTACCGCTACCTACAGAAATAATTTTAAATTGAGCATTTTTAGAAGTACCCCCAGTAAAGTACTTACCCGCTTCAGTACCATTAAATATATCAATCTTATTCCCTTTAATTGCTCCTCCACGGTCTACAACAATTCCATACGCAGTTGATTCAATACTTAAATTATGATTAGTGATTTCAATAATTGTTCCAAACGGAATAGATGGATCTGCAGCTAAACAGTAATACGAACGCCCATTATAAGTCAACTTAGGACTATTTGATCCTTGAACCCCAGTAATCGGACTCAATTTAATTCCTGTTGACGACGTTCCATTTCCGCCAGCACAATCACCACCGTATGTTGTTAACTTACCAGTAAAATAGGCCCCAGGCTGAACTGTTCCTGTTTCAATTATTGTATCACTAACAGGTACTATTACTTCACTATTAATTAATTCTCGTTTAGATTCTTTACCGTTATGATAAGTTACACGATAAGTATTTTTTACTTTTCCTTCTTGTCCTTGTTGCGTAACTTTAGTTGTAAATAACTCCAAACCGTTAGTATTAACTGTATTAGATGCAATTGTACTAACCTCATCTATATTTGCTTCATTAATTCTAGTAATTTGAATTAAATCACCATTATTTACAACATAGTTTAAATCTTGATTCAATAAATCTTGTGGATTTAAAGAAATTTCTAAATCGTCTAATACATTAGACACAGCAGCTTGTCTTACTAAATAATCCTTCTGCTCTTGTTCACCATCTTGAATTTTAACATCAATAGTTTCAACATAGTTATCAATCTGGTTTGTAGCTCCTGAATTTAAAGTTGTCGCTACAATTCCAATATAGGCAATCATCACTACAATCAACCCCTTCATACAGGGGTCAGCATTAATAACAGCCTCTTTAATTTTTTTCATTAATTTTCCTCCTATTTAATACCAAAAATAGTTTTGGCATTAAACGTTGTCTCACTTGCAACGTTTTCTATCTCCATGTTCTTTAGCTTAGCTATTTCCTGGGCAATATACACAACATTTGCAGGCTCATTTAACTTTCCTCTAAATGGATGAGGAGTTAAATAAGGACAGTCAGTTTCAATTAATAAATTTTCAATGTTAATATTTGCTGCCACATCTTTAGGAACTCTTGCATTCTTAAATGTCACTGGTCCAGCTAAAGAGATGTAGAAACCCAAGTCGACAAATCTTTTTGCCATTTCTACAGAACCACTATAGCAATGCATGATCCCTCGATGTCCATTTCGTTTTAGCACTTCATAAGTATCTTCATAAGCATCTCGACAATGAATAATTACAGGTTTATCATGTTTTTTAGCCAGATCCATTTGCCATTGAAAAACTTCTAATTGCTTTTCTTTACTGACACTATCCCAATAATAATCAAGACCAATTTCACCAAGTGCTACAACGCGAGGATCTTCTAAATACTTATCGATAATGTTTACTTGTTCTTTTGTTGTGTTTTTACAATCATTAGGTCCAATGCCAACTGCAGCATAGATAAACTCATATTGTTGAGCTAATTCGATTGCAATTTTTGATGATTCTAAATCATAGCCTACAACAACCATATTTGTAACATCGTTGTCTAAAGCATTTTGAATAAACATATCGTGATCTCCATATAAATCTTCACTATTTAAATGACAATGAGTATCAAAGTACATAAATTTCACCTCGGCTGTATCTTAACAAAATCACTTTCATTTGTCAAATATCTAAAAAAACAAATATTTATAATAAATAAAATATCTAGTTAAAATCAACATTTTTTTACCACATACATCTTTTAATTCTATTTTACAGCCTACAAATTTAGACAAAAGATAAATTTCATAATAAATATTAAGTACTCTTGTAAAAAAATATCAAATATATTATTTCCTATAAAAAATTATTTATACAAAAAGCGGTAATTAAACTTACCGCTAAATTTATATTATTTATCAAAATCAAACATTTCAAAAACATTAGAAACAGGTTCACAATTTTCAATATTTTCAATTGTTTTAGCAAGTAATACCGCTACTGTAACAATCTTCAATTTAGGGAACATTTTTTCTTCTGATAACTTAATTGTATCAGTTACAACCACCTCATCAGCAGAAGAATTTTGCAATCTTTCTACTGCTGGTCCAGAAAATACTGGATGTGTACAAGCAACATAAACTGATTTAGCACCTTTTTCTTTCAACATTTCAATTCCCGCAATAATTGTACCACCTGTATCAATCATATCATCAACCATGATACAATTCTTACCTTCAACATCACCTAATACCCCCATTATTTCAGCAACATTAGGTTTAGGTCTTCTTTTATCGATAATAGCCACAGGAGCATCTAAAGCAACTGCTAATTTACGAGCTCTAGTTGCACCACCATGATCAGGAGAAACCACACAAATATCACTAATATTCTTTTTCTTAAAATAATTTGAAATAAGCGGTAATGCTTGCATTTCATCTACTGGGATATCAAAGAAACCTTGAATTTGTGCAGCATGTAAATCAACTGTAACAACACGATTAATTCCTGCTACTGTTAATAAATCTGCTATTAACTTAGAAGTAATTGGTTGTCTAGGTTTAGCTTTACGATCTTGTCGAGCATATCCAAAATAAGGAATAATTGCTGTAATTTCTTTAGCTGAGGCTCTTTTTAAAGCGTCTGCTAAAACTAAAATTTCCATTAAATTTTCAGTGACAGGATTACTTGTAGATTGCACAATATATACATCTTTACCACGTACCGATTCTTCAATTTCAACTAAAATTTCTCCATCAGCAAAATGATGTACTTTACTTTTACCTACATTAGTTCCTAATTCTTTTGCAATATCTTTTGCCAATTCTTCACTAGCTGATAGTGCAAATACAGTTATCTTATTTTTCATTTTTTTCTCCTATTTTCCTTTTTTATTTCTTTTTTCCTCTAATACTTTAGCATATCCTTCTTTATTAACTTGGCGTGCACGAGCTATTGCAAACGCCTCATCACTTACATCATCTGTAACAGTTGAACCTGCTGCAACATAAGCATCGGCTCCAACCGTTACCGGTGCAATTAAATTACTATTGCAACCAATAAAGGCATTATCATTAATAATTGTTTGAAATTTGTTTTTTCCATCATAATTTGAAGTAATTGTTCCACACCCCATATTAACATTACTTCCAACCGTTGCATCACCAACATATGTTAGATGCGCAGCTTTACTTCCATTTCCAAAAACTGTTTTTTTCATTTCTACAAAGTTACCAATATGCACATTGTCTAAAATATGACAATCAGTTCTTAAACGTGCAAATGGTCCAATATCCACACCATTTTCAATAATTGAGTCACTAAGTACTGAAAATTTAATTTCAACGTTATCCTTGACCTCAACATTTTCAAATTCACAGTATGGTCCAATATGACAATTCGCACCAATACTAGATTTACCTTTAATTACACAACCTGGTTCAATTGTCGTATCTGGTGCAATTTTAACATCTACACCAATGTATGTGTTATTGATATCAATAATATTTACACCATTTAGTAAATGCTTTTTATTTACTTTAAGTTGTAAAGCTTTTGTAGCCTCTGCTAATTCTACACGATCATTGATTCCACCAACTTCAGCTAAATCAGCAATTTTATAACCACCAACTTTTAAATTATCATTATTCATAATTTCAATAACATCAGTAATATAATATTCATTTTGAGCATTGTTATTAGTTACTTTTTCTAATGCATTAAATAAGGCTTCATTATCAAAACAATATTCTCCACAATTCATTTCACTAATTTTAACTTGCTCTGGTGTACAATCTTTAAACTCAACAATACCTTTAACTTGATTATTTTCTCTAATTACTCGTCCAAATTTTTTTTCTAAATCACAATCACAAGTCATAATTGTACCCATTAATTGATTATCATTATGATAATCAATTAGATTTTTTAATGTCTCCTTAGTAATTAATGGAGCATCTCCATTTAAAACTACTGTTGTACCAACTTTATTGGCTAGTACATCTTTACATTGCATCAATGCATGTCCTGTTCCTAGTTGTTCTCGTTGATAAACAATATTTACATCATCTAACAACTTTTCAACTTCTTCAGCTTTATGTCCTAAAATCACATAAATCTCATCTACACCTACTTGTTTTAACTCATCAACAATATGATTGATCATTGGTTTATATAAAACCTCATGAACAACTTTAGGTTTATCTGATTTCATTCTGGTTCCTTTACCAGCCGCCATCACTACCGCATAAGTTTTCATTTTAACACCTCTTAACAACAACATAATATCAAATATTTAACATTTATTAAAGGAAAAATATACAAAAAATACTTTTATATTGAAAAGAAATCGCTTTAATAAATAAGTTATAAAAATAAAAACAGTTAATTCAAATACATGACATCAACTGTTTACTTCAAATTATATTATTTATTTCTCATTTAAAATTTCTGTTTTACGAACAAAATAATATTTCCCCTTAAAATATTTAAAACCCTTTTCTAAAATTTTATCATCTTTTGTAAGACCAAAAACACAAGAACCACTACCTGACATTAAAGCTCCATCAAAACCAATTTCCAACATGGCTTGTTTAATATCCTTAATTTCCGGAACCATCTTGATTGATGGCTCTTCTAATGTATTTTGTAAATTATCTACTACTGTTTGATAATCATCTTCATAAATTCCCTTAACCATCAATCTACAATCTTGGTGAATCGCTTTATTTAAATCTAGACTATTAAAAGACTTTTTAGTAGAAACCCCTTTTTTTGGTTTAACTAATAACACTTTACATTCAAAAGAATGATCAATAAACTCTAATTTTTCCCCAATCCCGCTAACAAGAGCCATTTTTTGATACACACAAAACGGAACATCTGCGCCTACTTCTTTTCCTATTGCTGCCATTTGTTCTTCGCTTAAATTTAAATAAAACAATTTATTCATCGCTTTAATAATTGCAGCACCATCAGCGCTACCACCAGCTAACCCTGCTTGAGTGGGAATATGTTTATAAACATATATTTTAACACCTTTTTTGATGCCATATCTTTCTTTCATCAAAGCTACAACTTTATACATAATATTTCGTTTATCAGTTGGCATTACTTTACTATTGGTCTCAATTACAATTCCACTTTCAATCGTATTTATATAAATCAAATCATGTAAAGTAATTGGTGCCATAACCATTTCTAATTCATGATAACCATCTTCTCTTTTTCTTACAACATCTAATGCCAAATTAATTTTTGCATACGCTTTTACTTTCACACTTTCACCTACTTGTTGGATAAATTTTTCTTGCCACTCCGCGTGTATCGATTCCACCAATCCCTAAATGCTTATTCGAGGTCTTAGCTACAATTTTTTCTAAATCAACATAATTTTTTATACTAGCATTTGCAATTTGACTAACAATAAAAACTGGATCTAAGGCATGAATATTTTTTCGACTTGGACTTGAAGCAAAATTTGCTCCACTAGCTAATAGTAATTCATAATATGACTGACAAGCTCCTGCAAAAATAATTAAACTATCTTTATCATCTTGATAAAGTCTTGCCTTTCTAATTGCTTCTACAAAATCTTTAGTGTGCAAATAACTATTAATATTTTTGCGATCACTATTTTTTTTCATTGCATCATGACCTGTAATAACTAATAAATTAGGCCGATGTTTTTCTAATAAAGCAATAATCTTATTTTTAATTTCACTTTCTTCCATATAGTAACCATGCACAGTTATATTGAATTCTTTATATTTATCCAGACACATTTTCAAATAATCTTTATCGCCATCAATATGCAAAACACTGCCTTTTAAACATGGTTTATTTTCTACTACAATATCACTTTTTTCACTATTAAAATCACTTAATTCCAAATCACTTTCTTCACTATCAGCAACTAATCGATACTCAATTCCCTTTAAATAATAAATATCATCTTTAATATCAATAATTTTAAAATAAATATCTTTTCCATATTTTTTACGACTCACTATGTCGCCAATTTTCATCAATATCACCACTTTATTATATGTATTTAAATCATATTCGTGATATTTTTAAAATCATTTAACGATAGTTCCTCACTTCTTTTTCTTGAATCAATTTTACATCTTTCTAATATTTCATCTGCATTAGCATATTCTTTTTTTAAGTTATTATAAATTGTTTTTCTTCGTTGTTTAAAACATATATTTAATATTTCATACAGTTTCAAATCTGCTTTTTTATTTAACTCTATTTTTATAATCGCAGAATCAACATGAGGAGCTGGTAAAAATACATTTTTATTGACCGTAAATAGATATTCAACTTTTCCCATATCTGCAATCATTAATAATAATGGATTTTTATAATCACTAGTCATTTTCAATGCAACTTCTTTTTGTACCATTACTATCAATTGATCAATACTACAATCACTTAAAATAACTTTTTCAATTATCGCAGTAGTAATATAATACGGTAAATTAGCCACTAAATACACTTTTTGATACGTTTTTTTTAATTCATTTACAATCTCACTTATCTCCTGTTTCATAAAATCGCCAAAAATAATCTCAAGATTATCGGCAGTTAAAAATTCATCATACACAGCTTTAAATCTTTCATCGATTTCAAAGCTAATTACTTTTCCTCCATACCGTGATAACATTTGCGTTAAAGCCCCAATTCCTGGACCAACTTCTATAACCGCCACATCTTTATCAATTCCGGTTTGTTTAATTATTTTATTTACGATATTTATATCAATTAAAAAATTTTGCCCATATTTTTTCAATGCATTTAAATTATATTTATCTAATATATACCTAGTCGTAGTAAGCGTAGCTATATCTTTCATTAACAATTCACTCTTTCTTTACACTCATCTAATTTATTTAAAACATCATCCTTACTAATTCCCACCATGTTTAATCTCTTAAATAATGTTTTAACATTTCCATAACCTAAATTAAACAAATCATATACTAATAATCTTCTTTGCTTATTTCCAATAATATCTAAATCAATAAATTCATTCCATGTAATACTTTGCTTATTGGCATCAAAACTCACCATATTCTCTAATGCTAACACAACTGCTTCTTTATTAGCTTCTGCAATTCCTAACTTCTTTTTGCCAGTAGCATCCTTTTTAGAAACAAAAGCATGTTTACAATTAGGAACAACTGCTTGAATTTGATCTCTTATTTTTTTTCCAGGAAAATCGGGATCTGTCAAAACAATCACCCCTCTAGTTTTATTAGCTTCTTTAATTAATTCTAATGTTTTTTTATCTAATGCTAATCCATGGGTTTCAATTGTATCTACTTCAAATAATTCTTTTAATAGTGCAGTATCACTTTTTCCTTCTACTACTATTATTTCTTTTATTTTCTTCATATCATCACCTATTTTCTATAATATATATTAACATATCCATCATAAAAAAAACAAGCAGTTGCCTCATGGTCTAACCACTTGCTTTTATTTTTATTTATCGTCATATTCTTTATAGTCAACATCAATCACATCATCATGATAATCATATGTATCTTGATAATAAGCTTGTTTTGTTTGTTCAACTTTTTCTTCAAATTCTTTATTAAACTCCTCAATCTTCTTTTTATACATATATTTTCTTATTGCTGACCAAATTATTAGGACAATAATAATCAACCATACAATTGGATTAGTAAGTAAATTTAAAATTAGACTAAGGATAATAATAATAAATAAAATTACTAAAATAGCATAATAAAATCCCATGATCTCAACTCCTTATTTAAATTCAAACAATTCTTTAATTCCAATAGCTAAACCATCAGATATTTTTTCAATTGATTTTAAAGAAATATTTCTCGTTCCCCTTTCAACATCAGAAATATAATTCTTTGATAAACCACAACGAAATGCTAATTCTTCTTGTGAAATATTTTGTTTCAAACGTAATTCTTTAACTCTTTGCCCAAATTTAATTTCAATTTTATTCATCTCATTCATTCTCCATTTGAATCAATCTTTTAGCTTCATCACTAATTTTTTTAAATCGATGATGTAATCCCGATTTACTTATAGTTTCTCCTGTTTCTTCATAATAAACTTGAGCCAATTCATTTAAAGACATCTCCGGATATTTTCTTCTAATCAATGCTACTGAACGAGTTTTTTCATCAAGCATTTCTAATCCCATAAACATTTCAACAGTATTGATATCATCAATTTGCTTATTGGCACTTGCAAGTGATTTAATTTCATTTGCAATATCACAATTATTCCAACGGTTTACTGTATTAGACATATTTCGATCAATACGCGTACTTTCAAAATTCATAACCGATCTACTTGCTCCCATTGCCCTTAAAAAATCACCTATCTTTTCTGATGATTTTAAATAAACAACATATCTATTCCTTCTTTTAATTATTTTTGCATTTAGTTCAAAATTATTCATCAATTGAGCAATAAAATTTGCATATTCTTCTTCAGCAAAACTCATTTCTAAATGATAATTTGAAGTTTCTGGGTTATTAACACTACCACAAGCTAAAAATGCACCAGCTAAATATGCTCTAATACAGCATTCATTTTGAAAAATATTTTCATTAGGAATAATATGAAACCCAAGTCCATCCATTAACGATAAATCATCTAAGATTTCTCTAGCTTTTGTAACTTTCAAAATATAAACATTATTTTTCTTTAATTTCATTTTACGTGAAACAATAAATTCAATTTGTGGATCATATTCATCTTTCAACATTTTATGAATTTTAGATGCTATTTTAGCATTTTCTGTTCTAATTGTTAAAGAAAGACCATAACTAGATAATGAAAGTGTCCCATTGATTTTGATTAACGCACATAACATAGCTTTTTGACAACACGATTCAAAATCATTAAAAACAACCTCTTCTTTTACTACTCTAGAAAAAGATATCATAACTACCCCTAATGATCAGCATCACGATGTAAGCGATGCACTTGATAAAATTTACTATAATAATCGGCAAAATAATTTGTTAAAGTTACTGAACGATGTTGTCCTCCAGTACATCCAATTCCAATAACTAAATGCATCTTACCCTCTTTTTCGTATTCTTTTAACAAATAATCAAGAAATTCAGTTGTCTTTTCTACAAAAATCTTTGTTTCCTCTTTTTCTATAACATAATCATAAACTGCTTGATCATTGCCAGTTAATTCTCTTAACTCTTCAATATAAAATGGATTAGGTAAAAAACGAACATCAAGCAATAAATCCGCATCTTTAGGAACACCATGTTTATAACCAAAAGAAACAAATGTAATTCTAAAAGGATCTAAATTACCTTTATTAAAATAGTCTTTTAATAAATCTTGAAACTTTGCTTCCTTTAATTTAGTAGTATCTATATATATGCTAGCTAATCTAGAAATTGGTTCAGCTAAATGTCTTTCAAATTCAATTGCTTCAAGCAATGAAGAAGCTTTATTAGAAATCAACAAGGGATGTGATCTTCTGGTTTGTTTATATCTTTTAACCAACGCCTCATTATCACAATCCAAAAAAACCACAGTCAAATTGATCCAATCTAAATTACTCAATAATCTAATTGCTTTTAGAGCATCCTCAAGACTTACTGCCATAGCAACTCTTTGATACTGTGAATTATCTTGAACTAATTCCGCAAACTCAGTTAATAATGGTACTGGATAATTATCTATACAACGAAAGGCTAAGTTTTCAAAGCATGCCATGGCACTAGTTTTTCCTGCACCAGACATACCTGTTACTATTACAACTTCAACTTGATCCATATTTTTCACTTCACTTTCTACAATTACATTTTATCAAATTTACAACGATAAGTGTACGTTATTTTAGATATTTTCTCAAGTCTAATTTATTATATTTATACTATTACAACATTCAACTAAAAATATTAAAATAAAAACTTAATGGTTTCAAAAAATCCACTAAGCTTTATTTTCTAAATAATGGGCAATCTGTTGTCCGGCAATAGCTCCATCATTAGCTGCAGTTACAACTTGTCTTAATATTTTTTGACGAACATCACCAGCCGCATAAATCCCTGGTATTTTAGTTTTCATCGTTTCATCAGTAATAATATACCCTTGTTCATCACAAATACCTAACTTTGATACAAAATTAGTTATTGGATCTAATCCTACAAATGGAAAAACACCTTTAACTGCCAGTTCACTAATTTCTCCTGTTTTACTATCCTCTAAAGCTAATTTATCTACTTTACCATCCTTTTCAATTAAATGATGCGGTTTCTTTAAAAAATGAATCTCTATTTTTTCATTATCAAAAACATGATTTTGAATAATCTTATCGGCTCTAAATACATCACGACGAACAATTAAATGCACTTTATTTACAAATTTAGTTAAATAAATAGCTTCTTCTAATGCTGAATTTCCGCCACCAATTACTGCAACTTCTTCATCTTTGAAAAATGGTCCATCACAGACAGCACAGTATGAAACACCATGACCTGTTAACTCATCTTCCATCGGTATTTGCATTTTTCTTTCTTTTGTTCCAGTTGCAATCAACACAGCCTTAGCCTGATATGTATTATCAGTAGTTACAACTTCTTTATAATCCTCATGATCAATAATCTTAGTTACTTCACCAAATACCTGTTGTCCTCCAAATGATAATGCATGTTCATACATTTCATAAGCTAATTCTGGACCAGTTTTCTTTTTTTGACCAGGCCAATTTTCAATTTCAGCACTAACATTCAATTTTCCTCCAGGTGCCCCACTATCCAACATTAATACATTTAAACCTGCTCTTGAAGCATAAAGACAAGCACTTAACCCAGCTGGACCAGCACCAATTATAATTAAATCGTTCATTTTATCACCTCTATCTTGTTTATAGTATACCATACCAATGAGGATCATATAACTATTTTGCTTTATTATTTTTAATGATAAATAAATCTTTTATGATTAATTATGATCGAATATGATTAATTATGATTATTTTATTGACCTTGAAATAATGTAATGTTATATTTTAATTATATAGAATTTATTCTTTTATTTGTTTCATTATACATTTTAAGTAAAGGAGAAAATATATGGCTAGAATTAATATTGATGGTGTACAAAATTGCGAGGTAAGTATCAAAATTCCTTGTGAAAAATCACCACTTGAGCAATTAGAAATTATGGAAGCTTATACTCAAACCTACCAAAAAAGTATCAATTTAGATAAAGCAAGAAGAGAAATCAATTGTTTAAAAGTAATTTATCCAACGCTATTTAGATCAATTGAAGAAACTGATTTATTGGCAGGACGCTTAGATTTTTTACCAATTGGTTTTGGTTGTGTTACAAGTGTTGGAGGTGTCGGGCATTATTGTGTATTCCATAAATTACGAGAATTTAAAAAATTATTAGATACTGATGAGCAAAAAGCAAGAATTGATGTTTTATATGATTTTTGGCAAGAACATGATGTTAAAGCATTATATTGTCAAGATATTTTAAATGATGATACAACAGGTAGATTTATTGACTGTAAATACCCATTTATGGCTACTGCTAGACTTTCCGGAATGATGTTGGATTATCAAAAATTAATGAACTTAGGAATAAATGGGATTATTGCTTTACTTAAAGAAAAAAAACAAAATGAGTTTATTAAAGCATCTATTGATGCTATTATCTTATTAAAAGATGTAATTGAAAAACAAAAAGAATTAGTTAATGAAGCTATTGAAAAAACAAATAATATTGATCGTAAAAGCGAATTAACCTTGATGTATAATAGCTTAGATTATATTAAAGAAAATAAACCAAAAACATTTCACCAAGCATTACAACTATTTTGGATTTATGCATTATGTGCTGGAGTTATTAATTATGGCAGAATGGATATTGTCTTAGGTCCATACTTAAAACACGATCTTGATAATAATATTATTGATGAAAAAGAAGCGTATCGTTATTTAAAATCATTATGGTTAATGATTGAAAATAGACGAACAACTGTTAATGGACGAATTATTGTCGGTGGCGTTGGAAGAGAAGATGAAGAGGCCTGTAATATGTTCACCCGTCTTTGTTTAAAAGTCTGTAAAGAAACAAGATATGTAGAACCTCAATTTACATTACGCCTAGATAAAAATACTCCCGAAGATATTAAAGATTTAGCATATGAATGCATTGCTTCAGGAGCAACTTATCCTACGCTTTATAATGATGAGGTGAATATTCCAGCAGTTAAATATGCTATGAATATTGATGATAAAACAGCAAAACAATATGTTCCCTTTGGTTGTGGTGAATTTGTTATTCAGGGAAAAAGTGTTGGAACTCCAAATACATTGTTAAATCTTTTAAAAATTATGCAACTAGCTCTTAATGAAGGATATGATCCAATGGATCATATTTATAAAGCCGGCCCCATTAAAGTTAAATCATTAAGGGAAATGAAAACTTTTGATGATTTTTATAATCAATATAAAAAATTATTAGATTATTATTTTGATTTAAGTGTATCAGCACAGCTGCATAGTTATAAAATTATGAATCAAGAAGTATCATTTCTATTCACATCAATTTTAATGGATGATTGTATTAATCGTGAAAAATCATTACTTGATGGCGGGGTGGAAATTTTAGGTGGCACTAATGAAACCTATGGTAATATTAATTCATCTGATGCTTTATATACAATAAAAACTCTAGTATATGATCAAAAAAAATATACATTAGAGCAACTAAACCAAGCTGCTTTAAATAACTATGTTGGCTATGAAATGATTCTAAAAGATATTTTAGCTCTTCCTAAATATGGTAATGATGACAAAGAATGTGATGATATGGCAATTGATTTATATGAGTATGTTGCCAAAGGAATTAGACAAAGAGGAATTGATAATCACATGGGCTATTATTTAATCGTTATTTCTAATAACCAAACTAATACAGATTGGGGTCATCAAACTGATGCTTCTTTAGATGGTAGAAAAAAAGGAATGTATATGAATCCCGCAAATAACCCTCAAGGTGGGGGTGCAAAAAATGGGCCAACAGCCTGCTTAAATTCATTAGCTAAGTTTAATGCAAAATATCATGGTGGAAGTGTGCAAAATATGAAATTTACTCCTAGAATGATGCATGAAGATAAAGAAAAAGTAAAAATATTATTTGATACTTATTTTAAAAAAGGTGGTTGTCAACTAATGGTAACTTGCGTTGATCACGGTGTTTTAGAAGATGCACAAAAGCATCCGGAAAATTATCCTGATTTAATTGTTCGAGTTGCTGGTTATAGTGCTGTGTTTGTTAATTTAACACCTGACATTCAAGCAGAGTTATTAAGCAGGGTGCTTTATGATTAATGTTTTCAATATTGAAAAATTTGCTACTCATGATGGCCCTGGAATTCGTACTACAATCTTTTTAAAAGGCTGCACTCTTCACTGTCCTTGGTGTGCTAATCCAGAAAGCGGGTCAATTAAACCAACATTAATGTATGATTTGCGTAAATGCATAAAATGTAAAAAGTGTGTAAATATCTGTAAACAAAAAGCTATTAATTTTGATAAGCAGTTTCTATATGATCGTTCAAAATGTATTTATTGTGAAAAATGTAGTGAAAATTGTTTAACACAGGCTCTTACATTTGTAGGAAAAGAGTTACCAATCAAGACTATTGTAGATGAAGTAATGAAAGATAAAGATTATTTTGATAATAGTAATGGTGGGGTTACGATTTCTGGTGGCGAACCATTTGTTCAATTTATTGCAATGATGAAATTAATCAAAGAATTAAAAAAACAAGATTTACATATTGCAATTGAAACAACCGGTAATTATTCATTAGAATATTTAAAACAGGCTTTGCCCTATCTTGATTTATTTTTATTTGATATTAAACATTTAAACTATCAAAAAATCAAAGACGTTATTGGCGGAAATCCACAACTCATATTTAATAACTTAAGATTTCTTGCTAATACATGTCCTGAAAAAGTAATTATCCGAGTACCTGTTATTCCTTATTTTAATAATGATGAAAAAACACTACAGTCAATTATTGATTTAGCTTACAAATTAAATATTACTAATATCAATCTACTTCCCTACCACACACTTGGAAAAAATAAATGGAAACAGATGAATAAACAATATTATTTAGAAAATGAAAAAATGTTAAAAAAAGAAACTTTAAAAAAATATATTCAATATGGTAATGATAAAGGAATGCATATTAAAATAGGAGGATAAAAATATTTAGTCATGTTATCTAAAGAAAGAATGTATCGTATTTTAAATTTGTTAAAAGAAGAGTCTTTTGTAACAGTTAAGCAACTAATGGAAGAATTTAATGTTTCTAGATCATCGATTATGCGAGATTTGATTGAATTAGAAAATTTAGGTTTAATACAACGCGAAAGAGGTGGTGCGGTTGCTAAAAATGTAGCTAATTTAACTTTATCAAGTTTTAATGAAGCCCCGGTAATTAATAAAGAGTCTTTGTATATTGAAGAAAAGCAATGTATTTGTAGACAAGCAGCTAAAAAAATCCAAGATGGAGATTGTATTTATATTGATTCTGGAACTACCCCAGTTTATTTGTTACCGTATATTATTGATAAACAGATTAAAATTGTTACACCGAGTACTTATTTAATTCGAAAGCTACCTGATTGTTTTAAGGGAGATATCTTTTTATTAGGTGGTGAGTTTAAAAAAAGTTATGATATGTCTTATGGTGCTTTGACATTAGAAATGATTAAACATTTTAATTTTGATCATGCATTTTTTAGTACTAATGGGGTTAATTTAGAAAATGGTGAAGTATATATTTTTGAATTTGCAATTGGTGCCGTTAAGCAGGCAATTATGAAGCGCTGTTTAAATAATTATTTGTTGATTGATTCATCGAAATTTAATATTAGAGCTATTTGTACATGGGCAAATAGTAATGAATTTAACAATATATATGTTAATGAATTTGAAACAAATATCGAATTACCTGATAATTATATTGTATGTAACAGTGATGAAATATAGTAACTATTAAATAAATGGAGGAAATAACATGAAAACAACCGACGAAAGAAAAAGAAAAATTATTGAAAGTATGAAAGGTGGCTTAATTGTATCTTGTCAGGTACAACATGATGATCCTATTTACACTGATGATATGGTCATAAAAATGGCTGAAGCTGCAAAATGGGCAGGAGCAGTAGGTATTAGAGCTAATTCTCCTGAACAAATTAAAGCCATCAAAAAAGCTGTTCCTGATTTACCAATGATTGGATTATGGAAAGTTTGGTATGAAGATACTGATGTATTCATTACCCCAACAATTAAAGAAGCAAAGGCTGTTTTTGAAGCCGGAGCAGAAATCATTGCACTAGATTGTACATCACAAATTAACCATGATGGAATTCCAGCTTGGGAATTAATAAAAAAAGTTAAACAAGAAATCCCTGAAGCAATTATTTTTGCTGATGTATCTAACTTAGAAGAAGCACATCATGCTGTTGAAAACGGCGCTGATATCGTCGCACCTACTTTATATGGTTATACAAAAGAAACAGCTCATATTGAAGGAGCAGATTATCGAATGTTTGCTAGAATGTGTCGTGAATTAGGCGATCAAGCATATGTAATGATGGAAGGTCATTTATATACTCCAGAAGATGCTATGAAATGTATTTTCTTAGGAGCCCATAGCGTTGTCGTAGGAAGTGCTATTACAAGACCCCATCTAACTGCAAAAAGATTTGTTGATTTATTAAGGGGCTATCAAAATAATTGGCGTGATGCTGAAAAAGCCAAACATTAATCAAAGTGAAGAAACATTACAATTATCTTTGATAGCTGTACAGGAAATACTGAAAAAGTTGCTTTAAGCATTCAAGAAGCTTGTCAAAATGAAGAAATAGTATGTTTTAAAGATAGTCAAAAAATTGAAGAAGCTGATTTGTTTTTTTAGGAACATGGGTTGATAAAGGAAATTGTAGTATAAAAATTCAAAATATTCTTAAAACACTTAAAAATAAAAAGATTGCTTTTTTTGCAACTGCTGGATTTGGTGATAGTCAAGAATATTATGATAAATTAGCTAATCGTTTTGATAGTTTTGTTGATTCAAGTAATCAAATTTTAGGTCATTATTTCTGTCAAGGCAAAATGCCACTAACTGTCCGTGAGCGCTATATTAAAATGATTCATGAACATCCAGAAGATAAGAACTTAAAAGTTAGTCTTGATAATTTTGATAAAGCATTATTGCATCCAGATCAAAATGATTTAAAAAATGCTAAAGACTACGCTTTAAAT
>JAGZCC010000080.1 GCA_018369555.1 Thomasclavelia spiroformis | reverse complement strand
TTTAGGTTGACTTATGGTATTATTTTATATATAATTGTCATTGCGGTTATAGAAGGGTGATTATTTTGAAATACAATTTACAATGGATTGTTAAGCATCATGGAAAATTTGAATTTGAAGAAGGATTGACATTTCCTTCAGAAGTATTTGACCAATATGCACAAATTAATGACTTAAAGGACATTATTGTCTCAGGAACCGGGAATCTTGATTTAAAAGATAAACGTTTATATGTTGAACTTAATATCAAGGGAACGATGATTCTTCCATGTGCAATGACATTAGAGAATGTTGATTATCCTTTTGAGATTAATTCAACTGAAGTGTTTGCTTTTGATAAGCCTTCTGCTCTTGAAGATGTTCATGAAGTGAAAAAAGATATTGTTGATCTTACTCCGGTGGTATTTGAAAATATTATGCTTGAAGTACCTATGAGAGTAGTTAAAGACGATGCTAGGATTAAATCAGAGGGTAAAGGTTGGAAAATATTAGATAGCAGTACTAGTGATAAAAACGAGGAATACATTGATCCTAGATTAGCTAAACTAAAAGATTATTTTAAAGATTAAATAGGAGGTTATACTGATGGCAGTACCATTTAGAAGAGTTTCAAAAACAAGAAGAGATAAGAGAAGAACTCATGATAAACTTAAAGTACCAGCTGTAGTTGTATGTCCAGAATGTGGTGAATACAAAATGTCTCATAAAGTATGTAAACATTGCGGTACTTACAAAGGACAAAAAGTTTTATAAGAAATTGCGCTTAATGCGCTTTTTTTGTATGAAAATAGGGTTAATTAACATTTTTTTGTTGATTGACTCTTTTTTTTATTCAAAGAAATGCTATACAAAATAGGTTATAAAGTATATAATGGTGGTACGAAGTGTTAATTAATGTTAATAAGTGTTAAAAAGTGGGTGACAAAAATGTTCATGGGTGAATTTAAACATAATATTGATGCTAAAGGGCGTCTTATTATTCCATCTAAGTTAAGAGAACAATGTGGTTCGAGTGTAATTATTACACGAGGATTTGATGGATGTTTAGCTTTGTATACCCAAGAAGGTTGGAATGAATATTATCAAAAGCTACAAATGTTGCCTAAAACTAAAAAAGATGCTCGTAATTTTGTAAGAATTATCACTTCAAGAGCTAGTGAATGTGAATTTGATAAATTGGGTAGAATTAATATTCCAAGCATTTTAAGAGTAGAGGGAAAATTGGAAAAGGAATGTATTATTGTAGGTGTTGGCGATCATGTAGAGATTTGGAATGGATCTTTATGGCAGGATTATTATGAGATGAACAAAGATAGTTTTGATGAGATTTCTGAATCATTAGATGGTTTTGATTTATAGGAGAAGATAATGTTTGATCATGTAACGGTATTATTAAATGAGGCAGTAGAAGGATTAAATATAAAAGAAGACGGTATTTATGTTGATTGTACTTTAGGTGGTGGAGGTCATAGTTGTGAGATTTTAAAGCGTCTTACAACTGGACATTTATATTGTTTTGACCAGGATTTTACTGCAATTGAGGCAGCTAAAAAAAGACTTGGTGAAATTGGTGATAATTATACGATTATTTATTCTAATTTTGTAAATATTAAGGAAAAGTTAGAAGAGCTAAATGTACATAAAGTCGATGGAATATTATTTGATTTAGGAGTGTCTTCGCCACAATTTGATACAGGAAGTCGTGGCTTTAGTTATAATTATGATTCAAGATTAGATATGCGAATGGATATTAATAATCCATTGGATGCTTATTATATTGTTAATAATTGGTCTTATGAACAGTTAGTTGAAATTTTATTTAAATATGCTGATGAAAAATTTGCTAAAAGAATAGCTCGTAAAATAGAACAAGCTAGAAGTAATAAACCAATTGAAACAACTTTTGAACTCGTAGAGATTATTAAAGAGGCAATACCGGCAGCTGCCCGTAGAAAAGGTGGTCATCCAGCTAAAAGAACTTTTCAGGCACTTAGAATAGCTGTTAATGATGAATTAAATGTATTTGATCGTGCTTTAAAAGATGCATTAGATTTATTAAATAGTAAAGGGAGAATTTCTGTAATTACATTTCATAGTTTGGAGGATAAAATTTGTAAATATACTTTTAATGATGTTACTAAATTAAAAGATGTTCCTCCAGGATTGCCTGTAATTCCAGAATATTTATTACCAAAATATAAGCTAGTAAACAAAAAAGCGATTGTTGCTTCAGATGAAGAGTTAAAAATAAATCATCGAGCACATTCAGCAAAACTAAGAATTATTGAGAGGGTGTAAAATATAATGAAACATAAGGCAAAAAAGACAAAATTTGAATCTTTTTCACAAAGATTTTTAATTATTTCAATGATTATCTTTGCATTTGGGATTACATATGTAAGATCATTAGAGTCTTCTTATAATAAAGTTCTTCAAAAAACAGAGAATGAAATTAAAGAAATTCAAGATGAAATTGATTATTTAGAATTAAAAAAACAAGAAATGGCATCGTTTTCACGCCTTAGTGATGTAGCTAGTGAAAAAGGATATATATATAATAATGAATCTGTAGCTTCCTCTACTACAGAACTTCCTCAACAATAATGAATCAGTTTAAGGGTGCAAAGATAGCGTATGTTGTCTTTGCATTAGTTATTTTTTCTTTAGTTGTAAATATTGTATATTTAGGAGTTACAGGAAAACACTTAATTAGTGGTTCGGATATAAAGACTTATGCAAAAAATAGAGGAAAAAGTGAAAATATTGAATATGCGACTAGAGGAGAAATTTATACTAGTGATAATGAAGTTGTTGCAAAAAGTGTGAGAAATTTCAAATTAAGTGCAGTTATCTCAAAAAAAAGAGAAGGTAAAAATGCATATGTAAAGGATATCAAGAAAACTGCTCAAGAAGTTGGCCCTATTATTGGTATGGATCCTAGCGAGATGGAACAAAAAATGCAAGAGGCAGTTGATGCTGGCAAATATCAAATTGAATTTGGAACTTATGGAAATAATTTGACGATGGGTCAAAAAACAGAAATTGAAAAGAAAAATTTGCCAGGTTTAGTTTTTGAAGAAATCAATACCCGTAATTATCCTTTGGGAGATTTTAGTAGTTATATTGTTGGTTATGCTAAAAATGCAATTGGTGAAGATGGTGTAAAAAAAATAGTTGGTGAAATGGGTATTGAACATAATTATGATGAAGTTCTTGCAGGTAAGAATGGATATCGAGTTTATGAAAAAACTGCGGATGGCTATATTAGAACTAATGGTGTTTTAAAGAAAAAAGATGCTGTTAATGGAAAAGATATATATTTAACATTAAATAGTTCTTTACAGCGAGATTTAGATTATTTATTAGCTAAGGAAGCTGGTGAAGCGGGAGCAAGTAACGCTTCATGTGTGGTAATGGAAGCTAAGACAGGAAAAATTTTAGCTTTATCTACTTATCCATCATTTGATCCTAATAAAAGAGATATCAAGGGCTATAATAATTTCTTTTTTGATTCGGCATATGAGTGTGGATCAGTGTTTAAATCATTTGTTTATGCAAGTTCAATTGAAAGTGGATTATATAATGGTAGTGCTCTTTATCAATCTGGGAAGTATGATTATGGTGCCAGTAGGCCGATTAGAGATCATAATAATGGAGCAGGTTGGGGTGCTATTAGTTTTGATGAGGGATTTTATCGCTCAAGTAATGTTGCAATTTGTAATTTATTAGAAGGCGGTTATACAAATAAAGAAGATGTATTAAAAACTTATAAAGATCTTGGCTTTTTTAAATCAGATGAAGTGGATGGGTTTAAAACAGCTAAAGGTACTGCAGTTTATGAAAATGATAAAAGTAGAGCGGCATATTTAACTACTGGATTTGGTCAAGGATCAACTGTAACAATGTATCAATTAGTTAGAGCATACAGTGCTTTTGCTAATGATGGTAAAATGGTAGAGCCATATCTTGTTGATCGAATTGTTGATAATGAAAAAAATGAAGTTGCTTATAGTGCTAAAACTGAATATTCGAAGCAGATATTTTCCTCTTCAACAACTGTAAAAATTAGAGATTTATTAAAAGGTGTTGTTAGTGATGAAACCGGTACAGCAAAAAAATTTGCACTTGAAAATGGAGTACAAATTATAGGAAAAACTGGAACTGGACAAATGGTTGGTGAAAACGGAACTTATTCAAGTAGTAATTATACTAAATCTTTTGCAGGAATGGCTCCTTATGATGATCCACAAATTGTTACTTTAGTTGTTTTCCAAGGAGAAGATAATAATACTACAGATCATCAAGCAAATGTTATAAAAAATATTGTTCCTTCAGCATTGTCAGTTGTTTCTTCATACAATAGTAATGATAATGTAACAGAAATAAAAAATTATAAATTAGATTCTTTTGTTAATCAAAGTGTAAATTTTGTTAAATCAAAATTACAAGCAAAAAGTATTGATGTACAAGCTATTGGTAATGGAGCAACTGTTGTTGAACAATTTCCAAAAGAAAAATCTAAAGTCACAAAAGGTGATCGGGTTTTTATAAAAACTGAATCAAATGACATTTCTATACCGGATTTTACTGGTTGGTCAAGTAAGGATATTTCGATTTTCGGTTCCTTATCGGGAATAACGATAAATGTTGAAGGTAGTGGAGGCTTTGTTATTGGACAAAATATTCCACCAGGAACAATAATGCATAGTGGTGATACATTAATAATTACATTGGGGTGAGGTCTATTGATCTCACCTTTTTCATATGATTTATTGGTGGTAAGATGATATATGAGATAACAAAAAGAAAAATAAAGTGGGTTAAAATTAGTGTTATATTGCTTGTAATTGCTATAATAATGAAGGTATGTTATATTCAAATAATTGATCGTGTCAATATATATAATAAAGCAACGGATTTATGGCAGCGTAGTTTTCCGGTGGAAGCTAATCGAGGAGTTATTATGGATAATCAAGGAGATGTTTTAGCTACTAATTTAACTACTTCATCATTAGTGGTTGTTCCTAGCCAAATTAAAGATTTTGAGACAACATCGAGTAAGCTGGCAGAAATTTTAGATGTTGATGTAAACGTGATGAAAGAAAAATTGAGTAAAAAAGTATCTATTCAACGAATTCAACCTGAAGGAAGACAGTTGGAAGATGAAGTAGCTAGTAAAATCTCTAGCTTAAAATTACCTGGAGTGTATTTAATAAAAGATACCAAAAGATATTATCCTAAGGGCAGTTATTTGGGACAAACGCTAGGGTTTGTAGGAATTGATAATCAGGGGTTATTGGGATTAGAGTTGAAATATGATAATTATTTAAGTGGAAGTAACGGTAGTATTGATTATTTTATGGATGCTAAAAGTAATCCTTTAACTTTGTATCCTAGTGTATATAGTGCACCGACTTCAGGGTTAGATTTACAATTAACGATTGATGGTAAAATTCAAGATATTGTAGAGCGTGAATTAAATAATGCTTATGACATGTATAATCCTGATGGAATCTGGGCGTTGGCTATGGAACCTGATACAGGTAAAATTCTTGCAATGGGGAGTAAGCCGGATTTTAATCCTAATGATTATAAAAGTGCTGATAAAGATGTGTATAATCATAATATCCCAATTTGGAAAACTTATGAACCGGGTTCTACTTTTAAAATAATTACTTTTTCATCAGCTTTAAATGAGAATTTATTTGATATGGATAAAGATACTTATTTTGATAAGGGATATGAAATTGTTAATGGAACTAGAATTAAATCGTGGAAAAAAGGCGGGCATGGGCTGCAAACTTTTAGAGAAGTATTACAAAATTCTTCGAATCCTGGATTTGTGGAAATTGGTAGACGTCTTGGTAAGGATAAATTATATGAATATGTTAAAAAATTTGGTTTAACTGAAAAAACAGGTGTTGATTTACCAGGAGAATCAAAAGGAATTATGTTTGATTATGATTCGTTTAATGAATTAGAGCAAGCAACTGTTTCTTTTGGGCAAGGAATTTCAGTTACACCAATTCAATTAGTTAGAGCAATTTGTGCTTGTGTCAATGGTGGAAAGCTATATCAGCCTTATATCGGGGATAAAATTATTAATAGTACGACCAAAGATGTGATTTATCAAAAAAAACCAGAACTTTTAAGAAGAGTTATAAGTGAGGAAACATCTAAAAAAGTTTGTGATGCGTTAGAAACAGTTGTAACTGATGGCGGTGGTAAAAATGCATATATTGATGGTTATCGAATTGGTGGAAAGACTGGGACGGCTCAAAAAGCGGTGAACGGTAGTTATGTAGATGGTGGTTATGTTTTATCATTTGTAGGTATTGCACCGATAAATGATCCTAAAATTGTATTGTATGTAGCAATGGATAATCCTAAAAATTGTGTACAATATGGTGGAACAACTGTTGCTCCAATTGCAAGGAAGATGCTTATGGATATTTTACCAAGTATGGGCATTGAAAAAGTAAAAACAATGCGTAGAAAAACATTGGGACCTATGGATGTTAAATCGGTTAAAGTAGAAAATTATATTGGTAAGAGTAAAAAAGAAATTAGTAATCCGGATGTAAGATTTAAATATATTGGTGATGGAGATGAAGTGATTGATCAACTCCCTAGAGTTGGCGAATATGTTGAAGCTGGTTCGACGGTTATAATAATGTTAGGATAATTGATTCTAATTTGACATTTTTAATTGTTTATAATATGATAATTGCGAATTAAAAAAGAATTATGGTTTATTGTTTTTAATATGTAATTTGGCCAAGGAGATTGTAGGATGAAGAAAAATTTAGAAATTAAAAAATTAGGAATTAATGGTGAGGGAATTGGGTATATTGATCGTAAGATTGTTTTTGTTCCAGGTGCTTTACCTCAAGAAGAGGTTATAGTTGATTTGATAAAGCAGACACGGTCTTATTATGAAGGAAAATTGGTTAAAGTTATTAAACCCTCTAAGAACCGAACTGTTCCTCGCTGTAAAGCATATAATGACTGTCAAGGATGTACGTTGTTGCATTTAAATTATCATAAACAACTTGTAGAAAAGAAAGAGTCAGTGCGTGAAGCTATTAGAAAATATACTGATTATAATTTAGATGAAACAGTATTTAAAGATGTAATTGCTTCACCAAAGCAAGAGGGTTTTATTACAAGTGTTAATCTTCCAATTGTTGAATTTAAAGGGAAGATTACTTTTGGGATATATCAACGTAATAGTAAATATTTAACATTGATGACAAAATGTTTTAAGCAACATCCATTGATAAATGAAACATTGGTTGCTTTAGAAAATATTTTAACGCATAATAATTGTAAGATATATAATGATAAATTTAAAAAAGGCTTACGATTTATTAAACTAAAATTAGTTGATAAAAAATTGCAGTTAGTTTTTATTACTGGTCGAGATGGATTAAGTGATAAGGTTGTAAAAGAAATTAGTAAATTAACAAAGGTTGCTAGTGTTTATATGTCTGTTAATACGTCTAAACATCAAGAATTTGATGATGCTGGATATACAAAGTTATATGGATTGAGTCGTTTAGAGATGGTTAATGATGATAAAAAATATCTAGTATCGATAAAATCAAAATTACCTGAAAATATGCTTGCTTATAATAAACAAATTAGTTGTATGAAAGCAATGTTAGAAGACAGTGATAAAATAATTTCTTTAAATTGTGGAATTGGTCTTTTAGAAATGGAATTAGATCAAGAAGTTATTGCTATTGATGAAAAGAAGTATCATATTGAAGATGCTAAAATCAATAATAAAAGAAAAGATAATGTTACTTTTGTAGCAGGAAGTATTGATACTAAAATAGTATCATATGCTAAGAAAAAAATATATGATACGTTGGTTATTCAAAATGAACGTTTTGGATTGAGTGATACTGTTAAAAACAGTATTAAAATTGCTAAGATTAAAACAATTGTTTATAGCTGTCAATCATATTCTACTTTGGCTAAAGATTTAGCTGATTTAGAAAATAGTTATCGTTTAGAAAAGATTGTTGCGATAGATTCTTCGTGTCATAATTCATATTTAACGACAATTGTTAAATTAGTAAGAAAGTAAAAATATTAAGAAATGCGGTAAAGGAGAATAAGATGAAAATTGAATTTCAACCTCAAGGAGTATGTACTAGACAAATTATTATAGATGTTGAAAACGATATTGTTAATGATGTTAAATTTGTTGGTGGTTGTTCAGGTAATACCCAAGGTGTTGGAGCGTTAGCTAAGGGAATGAAAGTTGATGATGTGATTAAACGCTTAAAAGGGATACGTTGTGGTGTTAAGTCTACAAGTTGTCCTGATCAACTTGCCCAAGCATTGATAAAACATACTATGTAGTGGAATAATCATTTGATTATCCACTTCTTTTCATTTTATTAATTGTTTTTTCATATAATTATTTAGGTGATAATCTGAAAATAAAAATTATATAAGGAAAATAACTTATATCTAAAATAAGGCATAATGCCCCCTTACCCCCACGAATGTATACTATTCCTTTAGGGGTGAGTCAGTAGATTTTGTTGGAAGAAATGCAAGAAT
>JAGZCC010000079.1 GCA_018369555.1 Thomasclavelia spiroformis | reverse complement strand
TAATGATAAAACACAAAAATTATGCTATAATCAAAAAGCAGTGGGGTGATTAATATGTTTTATAAACAAAGTATTGATGATATAAAACTGGTAATTTTATCATTAGATGGTGGGTTATTAGATTTGAATCGATTAAGATTTAATTATTTAAAAAAAATATGTAAATCGCATAATATTCCAATAACAAAAGAAGAATTTGAAAAATCATTGGGTAATATGGAGACAATGTATATTAATTTACCTATCGCTAATGATATTGTCCCCGATGATTTAAATAAATTAATTGAGCATGATTTATATGAATATGCTAAATTAAAACCTGATTCATTAATAAAAGAAGGAACTGCAGATTTATTACAATTCTTTAAACAAAAAAATATAAAAATAGCAGTAATTTCAACCCATAAAATAAAAAGAGCTATTCAATATCTTCAACTAACAAGATTATATAATCATATTGATTTTATAATTGGTGGTGACAATAACAACCTACCATTGCCAGATCCATCTGTACTAACAATCACCTTAGAACAATTAGGAGTTGCTCCAAATAATGCCTTAGTAATCGCTAACTACCCTAGTCTACTTTATGCTGCAAATCGTAAATTCATGAATGTAATATATTTAAACGACCTTTGTCAAGCAACTAATTCAATTATTTCTAATGCATTTAAAATTGCTAAAAATAATTTAGACGTAATTAACATTATGCTTTTTGCAAGATATGATACAGTGGATATGTATTCTCCATTATTAGGGATGTCTAGTGATATGCCATTACCAGCACTTAAACAAACATACAAACGATTACTTAAAGAATATGAAAATGACGAGCAATTACTTGACTTAGTTAATAATACTTATCAATATTTTTCAAACGAAATATTAAAAAAAGATTCATTAAAAATGTCTTCTTCAAATTTTGATGAAGACGATAAAGATACTAAAAAAATAGATATCTCTGCTGATAAAAAAACTACAAGTAAAACAATATTAGATGAAGCAAAATCCGAAGAATTAGTAGATCATTTTGAATTTAATGACGTACCAGAAAAAAAAGTCCATAAAAAAACAGCCATTAAAGATAACCCTGAACATATTAATGAATTAATGGATATAATAAATGGTCACCCAAAACCTTCTGTAAAAACAGAAACTGATAATAATGAAATAAAAGCAGTAAAACAAGAAAAAAGATTTGTTGATTATTTTTTACATTTTCTTTATATACTAACAGTTGTTGCACTTGTTTCTTTTATTGGATTATTAATATTTGTTGCATTCCAAGATTTTATTAATGGTCCTAGTATTATCGCTAGTGTAATTAAGAAGATTATTGATATTTATGTTAATATTGTCCTTTCTATATATACTTTTATTTTTAATGGTTTACATCCTATTTTCAACTTTATCCCTGATTATAATTATTTGATTATGGGTAATGACTTTTTATCATCACTTGCAATTAAATTAATTTTATTTATCATTTTTAATTTAATCGTTGTGTATATATTTAAATTTGGACTTTCTTTATTAAATGAAGCGGGGGATGAAGATGAACTTACGGAAAAAAATTAAAGCTGTAGACATCAAATGTTCTTATATTTTCCCAAAATACTATCATCATAAATTATTTAGTAATTTTATGAAGATAATAACTGGTATTGGTGATTTTGGGATGATTTGGTTAGTTTTGATTTTATCTTTAAGTCTCCATACTAAAACTCAACTATTATCACAAAAAATGCTTACAGCACTACTTTTAGCTACAATTATTGGTCAAGTAACGATTAAATCGTTAGTAAAAAGAAAACGGCCTTGCCATACTTTTCATGATGTTGATATGCTTGTTGCTATTCCTAGTGACTATTCCTTTCCATCAGGACATACAACATCTAGTTTTGCTTGTGCAACAGTAATATGTTTTTTCTATCCTAAAGTTGGTATATTTTACATATTATTTTCGTTTATAATGGCTTTTTCAAGACTATATTTATTTGTACATTATTTAAGTGATATAATTTTTGGTATGATTTTAGGGATTGGAGTCGGTATTATTACCATGATGTTATAAAAAGCGTGTTGAAAACACGCTTTTTTTATAACATCATATAAATTAAAATCATCGCAATTAGATTTTTAATACTATGCAAAAAAATTGGAACAACAATATTTTGCCTTCTTTCATATGCAAACGAGAAACCAAATCCTGCCATCATATACGGAATAAGTTTAATCCATTCACTCATATCACCACTTAAAATATAACTATATACATGTAAAAAACCAAATAAAAATGCTGAAATCAAATGTGCCCATAACACACTTCTTTGCCGTAATGAATTAAAAACCAAACCTCTAAAAAGTAATTCTTCAACTATTGGAGCTAAAATCACAGCATTAAATGCCATTAACCCCGCATTATATGACACCAAAGAAACAACTAACGCCTGATTTGAGGCTTCTTGTAAATTTACTGGCAAAAATAAATTTACAATCATTTCACCAATAAAACTAAATACATATACAGCACCAATTCCAATCGTTAATGTCCAAATAATATTTTCTAATAAATTTTCTTTAAATACTTTTATATTTTCTCTAATAAAATCTTTAAATACTAGCAACAAAAGAATTGCAGTAGACAATGTAATCAATACATTATAATAAACATTAATATTTTCAATTAAAATATTATTATTAATGTGCGAAGTATGTACCGCAATCAAAAACTTAAATACAATTGGTGCAAAATACAAATACCATGGAAAAATAAGAATTGTTCCAATCGCTTTTTGACGTCCAGTTAATTTTATTTTTTTTATCAAATTCAATCTAACACCCCATCAAATAAGATTTTTATCTTCCAAATCAATTTCTTCAAATAAAACAGCCGTGCACGTCTGTAATTCAACTGCATACAAATAAGCAGAAGCAAGCGCTACTAATAACTCAACAACCAAAGGAACAGGCATCAGCATCTGTAAAATTAATGCAACTATATAAATTAAAATAATCCATCCTAAATAAGAAAGATTTAAAATAAATAATGTTTTTTTATAACCTTTCATCATTCTTGCAGATTCACTCATTGCTTTAATTCCCGTAATTTTATATTTTTCTAAAATATATGGTGTTAACGCAAAAACCAAGCTATACATTAATGCTGCAATTGCAATAATCAATGTCCCAATTACAATAATTGAACCTAACGAAGTTACAGCATCATTGAAAATTGGATCATTTACTATCCCATTAAAATCACTTGCATACATCCCTTCTGCTAATAACAAATTAGAAAATTCATTAAATACATCTGTATCTACAGTTAATTTTGTAATCAACAACATAATTAAACCAATGAATAAAACAATCACAAGCAAAAACACATATTGGATAAAATAAGTAAAAAATAATTGCTTAAACCTTTTAAATCCTGTAAGTCCAACATTTTCAATATCAATCTCATCACCACGCTCATTTACTACCATTAAAGATGCAACGACATTACCATGAGAAAATGGTAACATAATAATTGATATAATTAATGATATAAAAGGAATCATTGCAGCACCAAATGATGCTCCTGCATAATTAACCAATGTTGTAATAATGCTAATAAAAATAAAAACATAGAATATATTTTTTTGATTTACCAAAACACTTCTTGCTTTCATTTTAATATCACGTATGTTCATTTCTATTACCTCCATGAGCGTATTATACAAAAATACACCATAAAAGTAAATTTATTTAATATCTAAACTAGTTTTAATCGCTTCATTAATTTGTTGCATTACTTTATTATCAAAAAATCCTACCTTTTCTCTTATTCGCTGTTTATCAATAGTTCTAATTTGTTCTAATAAAATAACACTCTTTTTTTCTAAATAATCACTTTCAACCATTACATGTGTTGGTAATGGGTTTTTAGTTAATTTCGATGAAACTGGCGCAACAATAACCGTTGTTGAATAACGATTTCCTTTATTGTTTTGAAGAACTACTACTGGTCGATAGCCACCCTGTTCACTCCCAACCACCGGTGATAAATCTGCATAATAAATTTCCCCTCTATGTATCATACTTTCAACCCCTTTAATGCACTATATGAATACATTTAGGTTTTATTACATAAAAATAAAAACAGGTTTAAAAACCTGTTATTTTGCTAATTTAGTCAAAGCATCTTTAGCTGCTTGCTGCTCCGCTCTTTTTTTACTTGAACCAACACCAGTACCTAAAATCATATCATCCATTTTAACTGCCATTTCAAAAATAGGATTATTAGATGGTCCCGTTGCTGAAAGTAATTCATAAGTAACCGTTTTACGTTGATCTGCTTGGATCAATTCTTGTAGTTTTGTTTTAAAATCTGTAATATCATCATAATTAACATCATTAATATGACGATAAATCGTTTTTTTAAGCATCATATCAACATACTCCATGCCACAATCATGACAGATTGCCCCCATAAAGGCTTCAAATATATCAGCTAAAACACTATCACGATCACGACCGCCATTATTGATTTCTCCAGCGCCTAAATAAATATATGCCCCTAAATTCAATTCTCGAGCAAAACGTGCCAATGACTCTTCTCTAACTAACTTCGACCTTAATTTTGTTAATCTTCCTTCAGGCATAGTCGGATATAAATCAAATAAATATCTTGAAACATGATACTGTAAAACAGCATCACCTAAAAACTCTAATCTTTCATAATCATGATTTTTTAGTTTATTTTCATTAGCATATGAAGTATGAGTAAATGCTTGTTTGAAAATTTCTATCTCATGATATGGTATTTCCATAGTCTCTAAAAACTCTTCTAATTCCACCTTATTTCAATCCTTCTTTCATTTTTTTAACTACATCACTTGATACCATCTCAAATGCTAAATGCATTGCATTTTCAAAAGCAATTGCATCACTAGCTCCATGTGCTTTTATCACCGGTTTATCAAATCCAATCATTAAAGCACCGCCAGCCGCTTTAGTATCAAATTTAACCATCAATTGCTTTAATGCAGGCTTTGCCATTAAAGCCCCAACTTTAGTACGTGATGAAGACATAAAACCATCTTTCAAACTTTTCACCAATACACTAGCAACACCTTCAATAGTTTTCAAAGCAATATTACCACTAAAACCATCAGTAACGATAACATCAACATCTCCATTTAAAATTTCTTTACCTTCAATATTACCAACAAAATTAATTTCTTGCATATTTTCAAGTAATTTATAAGTTTCTTGATGAATTTCATCACCTTTATGATGCTCACTTCCAATATTTAATAAAGCTACTTTAGGATTAGCAATTTTACAAACATTTTTAGCATAAATATTTCCCATAATTGCAAACGATTTTAATTGTTCTGCAGTATTTTCACTGTTAGCACCTACATCAAGCATCAATACACCCTTATCATTATACGTTGGTAAAGTTGCCATTAAACAAGATTTTTCAACTCCTTCTAAACGTTTTAAAAAAAGCATTGCACTTGCATAATAAGCTCCCGTATTTCCACAAGATAAAACAGCATCTACTTCTCCCTTTTTAGCAAACATAATTGTTTTTACCATACTCGATTCTTTTTTTCGACGTATTGCCAAAATATTTTCTGTCATTTCCAATACTTCTCGAGCATCAACCAAAGTAACTTGCGAATAATTCTTCAACGCCTCTAATTCCTCAAGTTTACCGACTACATATAATTCATCTTCTTTATTTTTTTCAAGAAATGACAAGCAAGCATCTACTACTATCTTACTTCCCAAATCACCACTCATTGCATCAATTCCTAACTTCATATCTTTCACCTCATCTAATCAATATATTTATTATTATTAACTAATTGTTCTTCTATTTCTTTTATTAATCTTAAATAAACCGGATCATTAGATTTATTTTTTAACAATTCTAAAGCATCTTTTCTCGATACTTCTAAAATATTAACATCTTTAAAAACATCTCCAACTATAAAATTTGGCAAGCCACTTTGCTGATCACCCAAAATATCTCCTGGCCCTCTTAATTTCAAATCATAAAAAGAAACCTCAAAACCATCATAACATTTTTTCAAAAACTCCAATCGCTCAAGTGCTTCTTTACTTTTTGAATTTGTTAACAAAAAACAATATCCCTGCTTATCACCACGACCAACTCGTCCCCTTAACTGGTGAAGCTGACTTAAGCCAAAGCGTTCAGCATTATAAACAACCATCCAATTAGCATTTTCAACATCTACACCAACTTCAATTACTGTTGTTGAAACTAAAATTTGAATTCGATTAGCTTTAAAATCTTCCATAATTTTATTTTTTGTCTCTTCGTCCATCTTCCCATGAAGTAATCCAACCTCATAATGTCCACTAAAATAACTTTTCATTCCAGCATAAATACTCGTTGCAGCTTTACTATCAATTACTTCACTTTCTTCAACCAATGGACAAACCACATAACATTGACCACCACTTGCTAAATAAGCTTTTAATTTATTCAAAATTGGTCTCATGCTTTGTGACCTAATTACATCACTAATTATTGTTTTTCTACCTTTAGGCATTGTTTTGATTGTTGAAACATCCATATCTCCATATAAAGATATTGCTAATGTTCTAGGAATAGGCGTTGCTGACATAACCATAAAATCAACTTGTTGTCCTTTTTCCTTTAACGCTTTACGTTGATTTACACCAAAACGATGTTGTTCATCTGTAATTACCAAACCTAATTTATGATAATTTACCTTTTCTTGAAATAAAGCATGAGTTCCAATTACAATATCTATTTTTCCATCACTTAATTGTTGATAAATTGCTTGTTTTTCTTTATTTGGTAAATGTCCTGTAAGCAATGTTAAATTAATATCAGTATCTTTAAATAATTTTTGCAACGAAATGAAATGTTGTGTAGCTAAAATTTCAGTAGGTGCCATTAACGCCCCTTGAAACCCCGCTAAATAATTAGCATATAATCCAATTGCTCCAACTACAGTTTTTCCGCTACCTACATCACCTTGAACAAAGCGATACATTGTCGTATCGCTTTTTAAATCTTCCATGATTTCATTTACTGCCTGTTTTTGATCAGTCGTTAAAGTAAAAGGAAGTTCATTAATAAATTTATCGATAATTTGTTGATCAAATTGTTTTTTTACTCCTAAATTCTTTTTACGTGATAATTTAATATATTGCATTGTTAATTGAAACTTTAAGAATTCTTCATATTTTAAATAACGCATTGCTTCTTGAATATCACGATTACTATTTGGAAAATGAATTAAATTCAATGCTAATTCTTTATGAATCAAATGATGTTTAACCATATATGCAATTGGTACTTCATCTTGAATATGCCCTTGATAAAAAGCCAATGCTTTTTTTATATAATTTTGAAATGATTTTTGTGTCAATCCATCTTTTAAAGAATATACCGGTATAATCCCAGAAACTTCTTCTAATTTTTTTAACCTGATATCACTAGCTGTAATATTACCTTTACTATATTTACCAATAATAGTTAGAACCATTCCTTTAACCATATTTTTCTTTAAAAAATGACGATTAAATATCGTTACCTGATAAATCTCATGATTATATAAAATTCGAAAAGTCATTCTTGATATTCGACCATTATAAAATACCTTAGGTTCATCTACAAGCATTGCTTCAATCGTAATTTTTTCATTATCAATTAATGTCGTTGCTTCAATACTATCATAGCGATATGGAAAATGAAGCACTAAATCTTTAAGACAATATATATTCATTTTATTCAATGCCTCAATCCTTCTATCGCTTATTCTTATTTGTTTTAATGGAATTTGCCTTAACATAACATCACCAAAGATATTGTATATTATTTAACAAAAAATATCTACCAATTTTAACTCTTGAATATTATTTGCTCATAATACACACTTGTCTTCATATAATAATCGAGTAGGCGAAAATAAATAAAATCAATTATTTATTTTCGCCCTCTTACACCACCAAGCAAGCCGTCCAATAGCACTACTAGACCAATATTAGCTAGTGGCTGGCATACTAAAAAAGCTGCATAAAGTAATTTACTTTATTACAGCCTAGTATTTTCAATCAATTCAACTGCATTATTTAAAACAGCTTTTCCGTCCATTTTTGTAAAATCATCACAATTAATTATACCGACAGGAATTATATCATTTACTACAGATCTAACTTTTTTATATTCATATTCATTTTGTGGTGCAACTAAAATACAATCCGCATCAAAACATGATACATCAAGTGCATGTTGACCAACAGTCCAAACAATTGCATCAATATTTTGATTAATTGCTTCTTCTTTCATTGAATTTACTAATTTACTTGTTGTTAAACCTGATCTGCAGCAAAGCAAAATCTTATACATAACATACCTCCATTTGAATAATCATGGAACGATTCTATCATAACAAAATAAAAAATACTACTTTTTTTTAATATTCAAAACTATTTTTCTGATTCAAAAATGATAATGTCTTAATATATCCAATTTGATAATGTCCCAATTGGGTCATTATCAAAAAGATGTTACAATGTAACCTCATTATAA
>JAGZCC010000002.1 GCA_018369555.1 Thomasclavelia spiroformis | reverse complement strand
TATCTACTTCAACTTGTGTTGCATTTGGATTAGCAAATACTGCTTTAGCTTCATTTAAGGCTTTTGTTAATCCATCAAATGTTGCTTTGGTATAATTTGCACTATTTAATCCATTTGCTTGATTAATTAAGTCTTCTAATAAACTCTTATCTGGAATTAATCTTAAGTTTAGATAAGCTTTTACTAATGCTGTATATGCATTATCTACTTGTTCTTGAGTTGCTTTTTCATCTTTCAATACAGAATCTGCATTTGAAAGTGCATCTATAAATGCTGGCCATGTAGACGCAATATATTTACTTTCATCAGTATCTTTAACTTTATCATAGAATGATTGTAAAAGTGTTTTATCAACTTTTTCTACTTCTACTAATAAATCAACTGCTTCTTGTAATGCTTCTTTAGCCGCATCTAATTCATATTGTAAAGCATTTTCATCTAATAATAATGCTTCAGCCTTACTTAATTCTTCAGCCACTTTAGCCCATGATTCTTCAGTATAATTACTGCTTTCCATTGCCTTAACTTCATCAACTAAAGTTTGTAATGCAGTTTTATCACCTTTTACAAAGTCTAACATTTGAATTGCTTTAGCAAGACGTTTAAATGAATTATTAACAGTTTCTTGACTAGCTTTAGAATCTGCTAAAATTAATTCTGCTTCTTGAAGAGCATCAGTAAACTCTTTTTTCACAACAGGAACAACTTGATTTAATTGTTCTTCAGTTACTGCTTTAGCAACATTTACTGCAATAGATAATAATGTTTTATCAGCTTCTACTACTGGTTCATTAGGTTTTAAAATACCTTCTGCATTCTTTAATGCTTCAATCATTTGAGCAATTTCTTCTTGATTAGTAGCATTTTCTAATACATCTCTAGCTTCATCTAATAAAGCGTTAAATTCTGCAACACTTTCTTCAGTACAATTTGTTGTATCAACTTTTTCTAATTCTTCAATACGTTGACTTAAAGCAATAGTATCTAATTCAATTTTACCATATACTTTAAATTCTGCTGCTGTAACAATTGTATTATTTGAACCTTGTTTCCAATGATATGTATCATTTGCACTTAAACGCACATATTTTGCTTCAACTGGAGTTTCAAAAACAATATCAGTAACCCCGTTACCTTCTCTTACTGTAGCACCAGTTGCTACTTGTTTCCATTCTTGACCATCTATACTTGTTTCTACAACATATTCTAAAATATTACCTGTACAATTTAATTTTTGAGTAGCATCGAATCTTGGAATATATTGAACTTTGTTTACTGTATAAGTGTTTGATAATTCATAAGTTAAATATTGTTTTTCAGTTCTATTGTCAGCAGTTTGTGCACTTGCCCAATAAGTATTTGTATTACCATCATTTGCATTATTAGCTACAGCACCTTCACCGCCATCAAATGTAGTAGCTGTTGGATTAATATTTTCACTTGGGATTAGTCCTTCTTCACCACTATCAGCTGTAAATTCATTGTATCCTAATGCTTTATCTAATACTTTAATACCTAATTTTCCTTCAAATCCATCACTACCAAGAGTAGTCTTAGCAGCTTCAATAACTAATGTTTTATTATCTTTATCATATGCTGAACTTTGTAATTTTCCATCAACATATAATTTTAAGATACCATTATTTTCTTTAACTGCTTGAATTTGATGATCAGTACCATCATTTACTACAACTTTAGATGTAGCAGTTGCATTACCTAATGTAAAGTATGCTTTACCTTCAGCATTAACGCCTACTGTATATCCTTGACTAGCAAGTTCTTTATTAGTTACTGTTGTATTAACATCAACAAGTACACTAAATCCATTATCATTATTTAATGATTTTGTTGCAGTTCCTACAAGTTTAGAACCAGTTACTTTATCAGCTTTAACAGATAAAGCAGTATTATTTTTATGGAATACTACTGATTTTTGAGCTTCAGCAACTTTGTTTCCATTTAAATCAGTAATGTTTTTAGCAGTTACAACAACTGTTGCATTGTTAGCTGGTTTAGAAGCTAATTCAATTTCATAAGAAACTTGATCAACACTCTTATTAACGTTAGTTACTTCTACAGCTTCTCCATTTACTGTAACATCAAAATCTGTTCCAATTACTTTTTCATCAAATTTAACATTTAATGTTTTATCTCCATCAGTTGATAAAGTTGTATAAGCAGGAGCTTCTACATCTTTAGTAGTTGATAAAGACCAAAGTCTTGTTTCACCAGGTTGTAAAGTAACAGTTACTTCTTGACCATATGTAAATTCTTTATAGTTATCATTTCCACCTTCTGGCATATTATAACTATGAATTCCTGTACTATATAAAGTTTTATCTTTAATAGATTCTACAAGACCAATATTACGATCTAAAGTAAATGTGATTGTTTGTGCTTTGCTATCAGGATTACGCATTGAGATAATTCCATCTTCACCATCCCAAGCAGAGAATCCATATGTTTCAAATTTAGTTGATTGACCGATTCCACCTAATTTAACACCATTAGCTGGATTTCCACCAAACATCTTAGCATTTTTTAAAATATGGAAATTTTCTTCTGCCCATGCTAAGAATTCAGCATTAACTTCATACTTACCTTTTGTCATGATTGAATCAGAATAATACAATTCCCAGAAACTTGTTCCACGAGTTGACATCATATATAAGTAATTTTTAAATTGTTCATCAGTCATTGAATTAATATTAATTTGTGTACCCTCAACTCCATAAACTGGATCATGGTTATAAAGGTTTGCAAGTGGGAATTGGAATTCATGTTGCTTAATGAAGTCATAATAAACAGCTTCACGATAAGTTAACATAGTATCCATTTTGTTATTAATTGGTCCAGCATCCCCACGGTCATGTGTACATTGAATCCATACACTATTTGCCCATTGTAAATACCAAGGGCTTGGATTTACATAACAAGTTAATGAAATCCATAAATTATTGATATTATCATCAATTTCACTTTGACGAACTGCTTCAAATAAATCAATCCATGCTTCCCACATATCAGTTACATGATACATGTTTTTATATCCACCTGTCATGTGATTGTTTGCATACCCTGGTACCCCATCTCTAGCAGGGAAAGCATTAAATTGTGCTCTATCAGCAAATCCATCCCATTTCCAGTAGTTAACTTTGTATTCTTTTTGCCAATTTACAGCCATTTTCTGGAAGTTCTTAATGTAGTTACGATCTGCTACATCAATTGAGTTTCCAGCTTTGCTTCCTGTACCATTTTTAACTAAAATGTCAGCTAAAGAACTATAGAAGTTATAACCACCACGTGGTCCAATCCATACCCCAAAGTTACTTCCAAAATTATTTACTAATTCACTTGAAGGTGTTAATCCTTGAGGGAATTTACTATTGAATTCCCAGAATCCTGTTTTATTTAATGTTGTTCCAGAACGAACTGCATCTACAACATGTGTATCATTGTAGTTATTCCATCCATCATCTACAACATATGAATCCAATGGTCTAACACCTGTATTATTTAATTCTCTATCAACTTCAATAAATGAATTTAGAATATTTTCATCATCAATTCTCATCATGTTATCAAACCATGAATTATATTGAATTCTAAATTCAGAAGGTGTAGCAATAGATTTAATATAATCATAAAAATCTGCCTGAATTACAGAATTATCAGTACTTCTAGCAGCACCAGCCACTGTTTGCCATGTCATGTAATTAGTCATACCATCATTGCTAGCAGCTTGCTTATCTTCAACTAATTTATTAAATGTTTTTCCTGTATAATATCTGATATAACCATTATCATTAACAATTTGTGTATCAGCTAAAGGAAATTCACATCCCATAAACATACCTTGAATATAAATTGGTTGTCCTAAATTAGCTTTAAATTCATCCATTTCAACAACGCCACCTTTTCCAGTTGGAATAGTCCAAGTGGCGTCACTTTCATTAACATTTAATGATTCTAAATCAATATAATCGATTTCAGCTTCATCTGCATGTTCATCAGGTACACTAATTTCCATGTATTTACGCATGAAGTGATCTCCTTCATACATAACAACAACTTCATTAATTGTATAATCTACGCCTTTAAAATTATATGGTTCAAAAGAAAAAGTTACTTTTTTACCAATTTTTTCTGTTTTATTAATTGTAGCAGTAGTATCTTCTACTTTTACTCCATTTTCTTTTAAAGTTAAATCACTTGTTTCAAAAGAACGTGTGTTATCATCTTCAATAGGTGCTTTTTCTGCATGTAAATTAAATTCTGCACCACCAGCAAATTTAGCTCCATTGTTAGATGAAGTTGCAACAAACTTAATTTGTGTTGCAGTTGTAGCCTCTTTTAAATTTACATAAATTGGATTTACTCCTTCATAAGTAAAATCACCTTTAGCAACTTGTTTCCATTCAGTTGAATCAATTGCTAAATCTTCACCAACTGCTCCATTATAAACCCATAATTCATATCCTTTAATATTTCCGTTTGTTTCTTCACCTTGTTTTCTAGGTGTATAAGAAAATGCTTGGAATGTTTGTTCACTGTTTAAATTAATTACAACATTATGAGGATATTCTTGATCACCAGTTCCTCCACCGTAATTAGTATGCCAGATTGAATCAACATTACCATCTAATAAATTTTGTGCTGGTCCATCACTTGGTCCTGATTGATTATGGTAACTATCAGCTTTTGCTGTCCATCCATCACGATTTAACGCTGGTACAACTGGAGCATCTTTTTGCTCTTTAGTTGTTTTAATGATAAATTCTTCGCTACCATCAGCAGGTGTAAATGTTGTATTTGCACGCTTGTTTTCAATACTTGCAGTTTTTAATTTTTTATCTGCTGTTGAAAATTCTCTTTCAATATACTCGTTTCCAATTGTTACAACATTATTAGAATTAGTTACTTCAATATTAGAAGCTGCTAATGCATCTAACTTACTTGTGTTCATTGGTACACATGATAAAGCAAGAGCTAATGTTAACGAACATTTTAAAACCTTTTTCATATTGCTTTCCTTCCTCCTTATATTAATTATCAATATCCTTAATTCACTGACTAATTGATGGGATTTAAGTCAAAATAAGAATACTTACCAATGATAACATAGTGCTTTAAATAAATATTTTCATTAACTAGTAATAATTTTGTTTTTTTTAATAAAAAAATCTTCTATTTTAAAGATATTTTAAAAAAGCATTTGATAAAATCAATGTTTTTTACACTGAAATATTACTCATCAAGATCAATTAATAATATTTTTCTAAAAAATACACACTTAATTTTTACATTTTTAACAATGCTATTTTTAAAAAGTATAAACTTTAAAACAATCAAAGTCTTCCAATATTGATTTCATATACAATATATTTTTTTATCCATTAATAAGAGCTATTCAATAGTTATATACCCATATTTTTTATTTTAAAATCCACTTTAAAACAATATAATTTATTTAAAAAAATAAAAAAGGGTGAAAACTAATTTCAACCTCTTATAAACTTACAAAATACACTTTTCCTTGACATGATATTCTAAGTTGTTTTTGATTATTAACAATTGAATCAGGAACATTAAATGCAAAATGCACAAATTTACTTTGCTCATTTGCAATAGTAGTACTTAATCCTTTATCCAAAGTAGTTCTTTCATCATTTTCGCACAATATAATCGATGGATATTCATTTCCATCAGCATCAATCAATTTCATCGTCAATAAATTACTCGCTAACAAATCATTTCCAGAAATATTCTTTACTGTAGTAGTTACATCAATATAACTACTACTTTCATCATCCACCTTATAATAAGTATATAAACCAGTTGGATTAGCTGGCGTTATTTCTTTTGTAGTACTTACTGCTTGTAATGTCACTTCACCATAACCATCAAATACTGTCAATTCATTTAAATTCATCTTTGTATATTTTTCATCAACATTATTTAATTTAAACTTTAAGCTAGCTTTTTCAGGTTTTTCCTTCGTTGTTGAAAATATAAAATCAATTTGTTTATCTAATTTTTTAGGATTTACTTCAGCATAAAAATGTACTTTTCTTGAACTATCCCCAGGAATAATTCCATCTTGATTCAGTGAAGTACCATCTTCACTTACTACAGCTAATGCTGATAAATATTCTTCATCTCCTATTTTAAATGAAGCTGTTAATTTTTTTGTCATATCTAAATCAGTAGATTTTAAGTTTTTGATATTTACAATCAAATCTAATAAAACATTACTTTCTTTTTGAGGTTTATAATAAGTATAAGTATCATTAATTGTATCAGGAATAATCTGTTTTGGTTTTCCAATACTTTCTATTTGATATAGAATTAAATTATCTAATTTATTTTCTTTATTCCATTTTATTGTTTTTACTGTATCTTGACTTTCTTGATTACAAGCAGTTAAACCAAGTGCTACCAAGCATACTAACAATATCTTTATTATCTTTTTCATAAGATCTCCTCTTCATAACTATTTTTAATACATATATTGTACTACAAGTAACTTTATAAAACTACATTTTAAATAATCTCATTTATCTTTCCAATAATAACTCTTTTATGTCAGTTTAAATTTATATTATTTAACTAACTATTTTTAAAAATAAAAACTATTCCTATTTATAATTTCTTTTGAATATAAAGATAACATTTCTAATACAACCTTATATTCTACTCAGTTTAAACCCCTTTGTTTAATTATACTATAAATCAATAAAAAAGATACTAAAACGACAATTCTTAAAACAAACTTGAATATCAAATACCAATAAGTTATATTTTAAATAGATAAAGAAAAGTAATGAAACTATTCTTCAAAAAGAAATATTTGGATAAAAAGTTAAGAAATATAATTATTGTAATTTAATGGGATAAATAGCTAATTTAAAATGTTTAAACATCCAAATATTTCAACTCCAAAAGAATTGTGGCAGAGTAAACCACAATTCTTTTTTATTTATATTAATACTTTCTTAGTTGCAACATTATCACAAAAATACTGATCATGCTCCACAAATAAAACTGTAGCATTAAAAGATAATAACAATTCTTGAATTTGCATTCTTGTAAAAATATCCAAATAATTTAATGGTTCATCTAAAATATATAAGTGAGCAGATTGGCATAAAACTCCAGCTAACATTACTTTCTTTTTTTGTCCCTTACTATAAGTGCTAATATCTTGTAAAAATAACTCTCTAGAAAAATCTATTTTTCGTAAAATTGTTTTAAATAAACTAAGATCCAAATTATTATCTTTAGCATAATCATCCAAATTCCCGGACAAATTACTATCATCTTGAGATAAATACGCAATTTTTAAATTTGAGCCAATACTGATTTTACCTTCATATTCAATATTTTCACCCATAATCAATTTAATAATACTCGACTTTCCAGAACCATTTTTGCCTACTAAATTAATTCGTTCATGACGATTTATACTAAAACACACATTTTCCACAATCATTCGATTATGATAGATTATTTTAATTTTTTCTAAATAACATAAACATTTTTTAGAATACTCTAAAGGTGTTATTTTTAATTTTTCAACTATCTCAACATTTTTTAACAAACTACTTTTTTCTTCTATCGCTCTATCAATACGCCTTTCAACATTCTTTGAGCGCTGCATCATTTTAGCCGCTTTATGCCCAATAAAACCTCGATCACCTTTTTGCCCAGATACACGAGCACTTTTTGTTGCTTCTACTTTATGTGACCAACTTTCGTTTTGTTTAGCTGCTGTTTTTAATCTTTTTATATCTTTTTTTTAATGTTTATTTTTTTGAATTTCTAATTCATCTTGATTATTTTTCAACTTATACCAAAACGAAAAGTTACCTTTTATTACCTCTACACTATTTCGATTAATTACAAGTACATGATCAATACAACTATCTAAAAAATTACGATCATGACTTACTAAAATAAAACCTTTCTTTTTTCTTAAATAATTACTTAAAATCTTTCTTCCATGATAATCTAAATGATTAGTTGGTTCATCAATTAAAATAATATCATGGGATTTTAAAAACAATACAGCTAAAAGCACTTTAGTTTTTTCACCACTAGATAAAGTTGAAAACATTTGATTTAAAACAATTAAATCAACTTCCAATAAAGACAATTCTCTTTCAACTTCCCATAATTGGTAATCATCTAAAATATTATCAATAATATTTATTGTTTTTAAATTTTCATCTTCGATAAAAAAAGGAAAATAATCAAATAAATAATTTTGAGTAATTTCACCTTGATAATCATAATTACTACAAAACAAATTTAATAAAGTCGTTTTCCCTTTACCATTTCTACCAATTAAACCCAACTTCCAATTAGTATCAATTTTAAAACTAATATTATCAAACACATTTTCAATTTGATTATCATAACCAAACGTCAAATTTTTAACTTCCAATAACCCCATCTAACATTCCTCCTATAACTAAAATAAAAAGCTACAAGAAAATATATACTCGTAGCCTAAAAATATTAGATAGCATGTATAAATAAAAGGATATATTTTCTTGCACACAAAAACAGCTAATCACTGTTATTTAATTTTTAGCAAGAAAACATATACATCCTTCCACCTCATTTCATTAAAAATATAACAAATAAAAATAATTTTTACAAGTATTTATTCTCTATTTCATCAATAAACAATTCTAAAAGTTCAATATTTTTATCAAAATAATACAACTGCAAAATATCACTTTCATTAAACCCTAATTTTATCCATCGATATAAAATATCGCGTTTATACAATGAAATTCTTTCAAAATCTAATCTATATTTTTTTATAAACTTATTAACCATTTTCATCATCTGATCATATTCACAAATAAAACAATCTTGACCATAATTTCTCGCCATATATTCTACATAGCCAAAAAAAGTCTTTTTAAACTCTTCACCGTCAATATCTTTTAAATATTCTTTCAAACGCTTTAATATTAAATCAATATCATCTTCTAGCACACAATCACCATTAAATTTAAATTTAATTTTTCTCTTTATTTTCCAATAATTCATCTATTATCATTAAAGCACCTGAAAAATCATTCATTGCAAATATTTTTGTAGGAATTACTAAGACATCTTTTTCTGGGAAAAGTACCTCCACTTGAGGCAATAAATAACTAATTTGCGGTGCTAACATAATAATATCATAATCTTTTGCTATATCTGGTAACCTTGAATATCCAGTAGCAGTTATTTGATAAGATAATTTATTTAGTTTAGCTAACTCCAACATTTTGCTTGCAAACAGCGTTGTTGTTAATCCCCCACTACAACAAAGCAAAATACTTACAAAAGGACGATTTGCAACTTCAAAAATACAATCGGTCATATCTTCAAAAAGTTTAATTGCATGATTTAAATATTTTAATTTAAAATGTAGATAAAAAACAACATTGTTATTCAAACAATCAATTATCTTTTGTTCAAATATACCATCACCATAATATTTAATTATCGCTTTAATATCATTGTATTTTATAACAATTATGTCCTCACGATCATCTTCAAACTCAATTTTTAAATTATTTTTTTTCCCCTGGATTACAATCCACTTAAGATAAAATATTGAATTAATTTCCAGATAAAACTCATCCATAGTAATTCCTCCAAAACCCCTATTAATAATTATACTATGTTTTAAATATGTTTACAAATTTCTAAACAATGAGTTTTATTGATTACTTTCATTCTTGTGCATTAGAATTATTCTTATATTGTTCCTTTTCATCTATAATTTGATTTTTATAATCATCACGATTTACATCTTTATTCTTCATTTTATCACCCATAATTAGTATATCCATTATAATAAAATTAAATCAATTAAATAGCATGATAAATCTGCTATTAAATATGCCAAAGCTAAAATACTAGCAGTTACTGTAATAATTCCTCTCCCTGTTAAATTAAGTTTCCTATAATTCATTATTATTCCTCCAAAATGTCAATTATCTTCATTTAGTTTCTTTTTAAGACACTTTCAATATAAATCATTTGTCTTTTTTTGTCAATGAAAAGTATCTTTTTTAGACACTCTTAAAATAATATTTGCATTAAATTAAAATTAATAGTAAAATTAAGACACAAGGAGTGATATACATGACGGGGCAACGAATTAAAAAATTACGCAAAGAAAAAGGATTGACCCAAGAACAATTAGGTAACCTTTTAGGCGTCAAAAAATCTGCTATCGCTAAATATGAAAATAACCGCGTTGAAAACTTAAAAAAAGAAACTATTCAAAAACTTTCTGAGATATTTGAAGTTCCAGCAACTTATTTTTTAGGTATTGATGAAACAAATCAACCAACTCTAACTAATTCTATTATGATTCCTTTATATAATGATATTAGCTGTGGAACTGGTATTTTTGTTGATGACAATATCGATGAATATATTGCTTTACCAGAATCATTATTAACTTTAAATAAAGAATATTTTTGTCAATATGCTAGTGGTGATAGTATGATTGATGAAAATATTAATCCTGGTGATTTAATTATTTTTGAAAAATGTAATCATTTAAAAAATGGAGATATCGGTTGTTTTGCTTTAGAAGATAATATTGCAACATGTAAAAAATTTTATCAAGATAATGATAATCAATGTATCATCTTACAACCGGCTAACTCTAGCTATTCTCCTCTTATTATTAATTATGAAAATCAAAATGGATTTAGAATAATTGGTAAATTAAGTTTAGTTATTAATAAAAGATAATTAATTAAAAATATAATTATCTAAAAAACAGCGTCATTAGACAATTGCCAAAAGAGAAAAACAGAAAACATTATATCACTATAATATGATACAATCATTTCAGAGGGATCCGCTGTTATGCAAATGTGATGAAGTAATGACACATCTTGAAATTTGAAGAAGGAAAGCATAATGCTTTTCGATACAAAGAAAAATGTGTATATGAAACAAAATATCTCAATCAAAAACATAAACGGCAAGACAATGATGACTGGGATGAATTTTCACTGCTGCCAGAAGAAATAGTCAGTACAGATGAAATATAAGCAATGCGAATATAAAGAAATGTACCATTATGGGTATTGTCTAAGTTAGCTAAATGCAGCAATAATCTAACATATGATTGTATCAAACATTTAAAAGGAATAAAGTATGTAAAAAATAGAGGTGGTGTCAAAAAATGTAATTTTTGACACTTTTTTGGGTACCTAAATATTTAGGTACCCTGATAACTTTATTTTTTAATATCTACAAAATAAACTCAAATCCTTATCAAACAATAAATTAGTATTAAAAATATACTATAATCTTTTTTATATGACACTGTGCAAAAATATCATATTTTTATATTTCCAATATTTCTTTTATTTTTCGAATAACACCCTGATTATCATTAGAATCGATAATTTGATAAGCAATTTTTTTAATTGGATCAACTGCATTTTCCATTGCATATCCATATTTAACTTGCTGTAAAAGTTCATAATCATTCATTTGATCACCAAAAGCTACACATTCTTCAGGTTTGATATTATACAAAGATTGTAAAAAAGCCATACCTACGCCTTTATTAATACTTTTATTTTGAATATCCATCCATGCATTTCCCGAAGTAACTACTTTTACATGATTAGGTAATAATTTTTCTACATCTTTTATTATTTCATCAATTTTTTCATTTTGATCATAAATTGCTATTTTCATAATATCATCATTAATATCATCAAAAGAATCAACAAAATGATAATTACAATAATATTTTACAATCTCGTTTTTATACTTAAAATCTCGATTTAAAACATATGCTCCTTTTCTACCACATAATACCGTCACTAATTCTTCATAATTAGCTAAAATACTCTTTATTTTTATTAGATCTTCATTTTCAATCATATTACAACACAATTGTCTTGCTCCTTTAGCAATAAAACAACCATTTTCAGCAATAAAATACATCTGTTCACTAAGTGGCACAAACTTTTGAAAAAGACGATAATATTGATTACCACTTGCAACAACAAATTTAATATCCCTTTTTTTAAGTTCATAAAATATATCTATAAACTCAATATCAAATTTTTTATCCGAATCCAGAAATGTTCCATCCATATCAGTAGCAATAAGTTTTATCATAATATTCCCTCATTTTAATAAACAATTCATATAATTAATAAATTATCTATTTTATCCTTCTATTTCTTTTAACATATTTTGAGGATTATCTGCAGCTTTAACTTTTTCAAAAGCTTTTATAATCATACCATTTTCATCAATTAAATAAGTAGTTCTTACAACTCCCATCACTTTTTTACCATACATATTTTTTTCTTTCCAAACATCATAAGCTTTAATAGCTTCTAATTCTGGATCAGATAATAAGATAAATGGTAATTGATACTTATCCTTAAAACGTTTATGTGAAGCAACACTATCCTTACTTATCCCAATAATTTGTACTCCACGTTCAACAAAGCTTGGATAGAGTTCTCCAAAACCACATGCTTGCTTAGTACACCCTGGTGTATTATCTCTAGGATAAAAATACAAAATAATTTTTTTTCCTTTAAAATCACTTAATGACATACTCTCATTATCCTGATTTAATAATGTAAAATCAGGGGCTTTTTTTCCAATTTCTAACATAATTCATCCATCCTTTACCACCATATAATAATCATTATTATATTTAAATGCAACTCATATAAACTATTTTTTATTAATCTGAAACAAACACATGATTATAACCCCAATAATTACTCCTAATACAAATATTAAAAAACACTCCAGCATAGTATACCTCCAAAATAATTATTACCAATAATAATTATTTTAAAGATAAATTCGATATTTCCACTTTCCCTTTAAAAATCTAAACAACAATAAACCACATCTTGCAACATTATCAAATACCATCATCAACCATACAAATTCAACACTTAAATTAAACACATTGATCATTATAAAAGTACCTAATACTCTAATTCCCCACATCGTAAGCAATGAAAAAACAAAAGGTGCTTTAGTATCTCCCATTCCATTAAAGGTTCCTTCAAGAATAACTAAAATTCCATATATCGGTTCTGATATAGAAACAATTCTTAATACTCTTGCACCTATTTCAATCACCTTCAAATCCGTTGTAAAAATCATCATTAATTGTTTTGCAAAAATAAATAAAACCACTCCACAAATACTCATTAACACCATTGTTATTCCACATATCAAATAGGTAACTTCTTTAACCTTACGCTCATTTTTTTCACCAATAGCATTACCTACCAAAGTCGCTTCCGCTGCTTGAAAACCATATCCTGGAATATAAAATGCCTGCTCAGCTTGAATTGCAATTGAATGAGCAGCAAATTGAATAACACCAAGTTTAGCAATCAATGAAGAAAAAGTAATATGCCCTAAACAAATAACACCTCTTTCTAGAACAATCGGTACTCCTATCGTTAAACACCCTAAAAATTCTTCTTTATAAAAATGAAAACCAGTTTTATAAAATTCAAATATTTCATTTTTATAATATCTAATAAACATCATGATCCCTCCAGCAACAAAAGATATTGCTGTTGCAATCGCTGCCCCTTTAACTCCTAATCCCGCTCCAAAAACAGTTATTCCCATAATTTTACGAGTTGGATAAATCAAAATAAAATTCAAACAAATATTAATTAAATTCATATATAAACTAATTAACATCGGTGTTTTCATATCACCTACACTTCGTAATACCGAAGATAAAATCAAAACTGTTACCCGAAATAATAATGGTAATGAAATAATCATAAAATATGATGATGCAATCCCTCTAATTTTTTCATCACCATTTAACCACGTGGGTAAATATGGTCCAATAATCAAACATATGATAGTGAGAATTGTCCCAACAATCAAAGTAATAAATAACCCCTGTTGACTAACTCGCTTAACTTTTAAATTATCATTAGCACCTTTTGCCTTAGCACAAACCGAAAGAACTCCAATTCCAAAAGCAATTGCAATACTAGTAATCAACCACCCAACTGTAGAAGTCAATCCAACTGCAGCACTGGCACTAGCACCTAAAGCACCTACCATGGCAGTATCGACATAAGAAACTATAACATTCATTGCTTCTTGAACAATTGCCGGCCAAGCTAAATGACAAATTGAACTAATTTGATTTATATATTGTTTCACTACTATCCCCCTAATCAAAAATAATTCTTTGTTAATATTATAGGCTATAACAAAAGACAGAGACAAGCTTATCAACATTAAATTAATGTAGTATCATCTTTAACTTAATAATACTTTTCATCAAACAAAATAAAAAAATTATTAAAATCGATTTTTTATTATAAAATAATAGTTATCTATCTACATCATTTCATGTATAAAACAAAGCTTCAACCATTAAAAACTCCGTGATAACCTAACTGTAGCAATCAAAAAAAAACATGATATTTCTAAAATCATTCATTTTCTAAATTTTACTCAGACTTTTTTAAGACATCTATGCATAGCTTTCATCATCTTTTAAAGTATCAATCCAACAGACATTTTCAACTATCTTACTTATAAAAATAAAACCAGAAGCAGATAAACCATAATTTTATCTATCTTCTGGAAAAAGTCATCCTATCTTAATAATACTTTATCACTATATTCATTAGATGAAGTAGAATATAGGTGAATTAATTCATCTATCGTCATCTTTTCTCTTTTTTCACCTTCAATCAAAGCAATAATTCTTCCATCCTTCATAATCATTGTTTTATTACCATATTTTAATGCATCTTCCATATTATGAGTAATCATTAATGTTGTAATATTATGCTCATTTACTATTTTTTTAGATAATTCTAATACTTTTTTGGCTGTTTTAGGGTCCAAAGCAGCCGTATGTTCATCTAATAAAAGTAGCTCAGGAGTTACTAAAGTAGCCATTAATAAAGTAAGTGCCTGTCTTTGTCCACCCGATAATAATCCTACTTTTGTTTCCAAACGATCTTCTAACCCTAAATCCAATTCTTTTAAAGCCTTTTTAAAAGTATCACGATAGCGATGCGACATTAAATTCAAGCTAAAATGCTTACCACGTTGATTAGAAAGATGAAGATTTTCTTCAATTGTCATATTAGGAGCGGTTCCTTTTAATGGGTCTTGAAATAATCTTCCAATCACCCGAGAACGTTTATACTCAGGTTCAAATGTAATATTTCGATCATTTAATAAAATTGATCCACTTTTTGTTTCTATTGCTCCTGAAATAGCCTGAAATAATGTTGATTTTCCTGCTCCATTACTCCCAATAATTGTAACAAAATCACCAGTATTTAATTTTAAACTAATATCATTGAGAGCAACTTTTTCATTAACAGTTCCTTCATTAAAAACAACCGAAACATTCTTTAGTTCCAACATAACTATTTTCTCCTTTTTTTCCTTTTAAATGCCCCATTTGTTGAAGCAATCGCAATGATAACTAGTATAGCTGAAAGTAATTTTAAATATCCTGAAGGTAGGCCTAACTGTAAAGCAACAGTTAAAATTGCACGATAGAAAATAGCCCCAAAAACAACTGCTATTAATTGAAAAATAATCTTTTCCTTTTTAATAAAAGTCGTTCCAACAATAATACTAGCCAGACCAATAACCATCATCCCAATACCACTATTAACATCGGCAAAGCTTTGGTGCTGTGCAAATATTGCTCCACTCATTGAAACAAACCCGTTTGCAAGTGCTAACCCTAATACTTTCATTTTATCAGTATCAATTGAACTAGCTCTAACCATTGCTTCATTATCACCACAAGCACGAAGTGATAATCCTAATTGTGTTTTTAAAAATAAGTTTAAAACAATAACTATTAAAATTACAATCACGTAAATAACAATCAACTTACCATATGGTGTAATATTATTCAAACTACTAAAAATAGTAGTTTGATCAAACAAAGAAATAGTTGGCGTATTATTCATAATCATTAGATTAATTGAATACAGACCTGTCATTGTAAGAATTCCAGATAATAATGGCATAATTTTCAACTTTGTAATTAATAACCCCGTCACCATTCCCGCAATAATTCCAAAAACAAATGAAGCTAAAATACCAAAATACGGCATTGAATTCATCGTAAATACAGCACTTATAGCTGTTCCTAAAGTAAAACTTCCATCAACTGTTAAATCTGGAATATTTAACACTTTATAACTAATATATAAACCTAGTGATAAAACCGCAAATATTCCCCCTAATTCTAATGCTCCTAAAATAACTACTTGACTCATAAATACCCTCTACATTTCTATATATGATTTATCATTTTTTATACTATTAGGTAAATTAATTTCAAGTTGATTTAATACATCTTTATTTACATAAATACTCAAATTATCTTTAAAAACCTTAACTGGAATATCTTCTACTTTATTACCTTTTAAAACCTTATCAACCATATTAGCAGTTTCCTTACCTAAAGTCTCATAATTAATTCCAACACTTAAAAATCCACCATCTTGTACCATTGAATCAGCCCCTACATACAATGGTACTTTAGCATCTATACATGTTTTTGAAACAATATCCATCGCACTTGCTACCATATTATCATTAGGTGCAAAAATTGCATCGCTTTTACTTACTAGAACATCAATTGCACTTTGAATTTCATTAACAGCACTAATTGTTCCTTCTACTAAAGTAATATTATTTTTTTCACAAAATGACTTAGCTTTATTTATATTTGTAACCGAGTTAGCTTCACCTTTATTATAAATGACCCCTAATGTTTTCATTTCTGGATTAATTTCTAATGCCTTACTTAAAATCTTATCTACTTGAATCTCATCACTAGTACCAGTAATATTTTTATCTGGTTTTTTTAATGATGAAGTTAACCCTGCACTGATGGGATCAGTTACTGCCGCAAAAACAACCGGTGTATCTTTAGCCATCACTGCTGCTGACATTGCAACAGGAGTAGCAATTGCTACCACACAATCTTTTTTACTAGCTTGAAAACCTTGAATAATTGAAGGGGCAATATTTGCATCACCCTGAGCATTTTTAAATGTATAATTAATATTTTCACCTTGTTTATACCCTAATTTTTCCATCTGCTTATCAAAAGCATCTTTGATTATATTTAAAGAAGTATGTTCAACATATTGAATAATCGCTACTTCCTTTAAATTACCATCACTACTATTACCACATCCAGTTAAAACTCCTAACGTTAACACACACACAATCATCAACTTAAATATTTTTTTCATTTTACTTACCCCTTTTCTATAATTATATATTTGTTTATAAATTTAATTATAGCCACACCATCGTCTATCTAATTTCATAATATTATCCCCCTTTAAACAAAAAACATCTGCCCTAAAAGGACAGATGTAAAAATCTGCTATGCCACCTTACGGTTAAAAAATGCTATCACATTCTAGCTTTATAACGTAAGCTAAACGTCAAAAGATACTTGAATCATCTTTCCCTTTTGCCTTCATGGGTCCATTTACCAAAGCCGTATTTCTATCTAGATTCCACCATCCTAGACTCTCTATAAGCACGTTCAATGTTTTATCTCCCAATCAATAGTTTGATTATATAACAATAATTTATCATATGATAAATATTTTGTCAATATTACATTTTTATGATTAAATATTTTTGGATAATAATATATTAGTAAAATCTTAACATAAACATTAAAATAACTTAATACAATATTAAGATTGATATGTTGTAAAATTAATTAATCTAAGCTATCATATAAGCTAAATTTAGATATTTAAAATAAAGTGGAGGAAAATAAATGATTACTTTTTTAAAAGGATTAATTGTCGGTATCGGTGGAATTGCCCCAGGTTTAAGCGGAAGTGTATTATTGGTTATTTTGGGATTATATCAAAAGACTATTAATGCCTTTGCAACATTGTTTAAAAATTTTAAAAAAAATATTTTATTTTTACTTCCATTATGTATAGGATTTGGAATGGGAGCAATAATTTTTAGTAAAATAGTTGATTTTTTATTAAATAATTTTGAAGCTTGGACAAGATTTACATTTTTAGGTTTAGTAATAGGTACAATTCCACTATTTTATAAAGAAGTAAAAAAAGAGGGTTTTTCAAATAAATATTATCTTGTTATTATTATCACTACAATTCTAGGTTTAAGTATATTTTCTTTTAATAGCAATCTATTTCTACCAATTACTAATCCAAATTTATTTCAATCAATAATACTAGGAATCGCTGTTGCAGGATCATCAATTGTTCCTGGAGTTGATAGTGCTGTTATTTTATCTACTCTAGGATTATATGAATTATATGTAAGTTCTTTAGCTAATTTTGATCTTTCTATTCTTATTCCTGCTGGTTTTGGATTAATTATTGGTGTAATAGTAATTTCATTTATAATAAACAAATTAATTACAAAATTTTATACCATGACATTTTCGATTATTTTTGGTTTATTTTTATCAATTATCCCTAATGTCCTTAATGAAAGTTGCACATTACAAATGAATATTCATTCTTTAATCTGTATTATTTTTGCTATAATTGGGTTTGTCGTTTCTTTCTATTTAGGTGATATCCAAGGTAATAATAAAAAAATAAAACTGTTAATTAACAGTAACTAAAAACATGTTTCACAATAGAATCATGTTTTTTAATTATTATATTTTAAAAGGAGTTTAATATGAATAAAACATACACAATCTCACAAATAAGTAAATTATTAGGTCTAACAAATGATGCCATTCGTTTCTATGAAAAAAAAGGATTAGTTCACCCCACTACTAATCCCCATAATAATTATCGTGTATATACTTTAAAAAATGTTCTAGAACTTTTAGATATCATTTACTATCGTCACTTAGATTTTTCAATTATTGAAATCCAAAAATTATACCAAAATCCAGATCCAATTCAAGCATATCAATTAGTAGAAATGCAAAAAACCAAAGTTGAAAGAAGAATCTTATACGAACAACAATTACTAAAAAAAATCAACTATATTCAATCACTATACCATCAAATCAAAAAAGATAAAAATATCGAAATAATGACATTTCCCATTTCATACATCTTATTTGAAAGCAAGAATAGTGATGAATTTTTTACTCACAAAATTAGACACATTACTACCGATGAATTTGTTTTATGTTCTATTTTTAAAAAATATGACCATGCATTAAACCAACAAGCTACCTATGTAACTTTAGAAACCGACATTGCTAAAGAATTACAATTATCGTTAGATCTTCAAACTATTAATTTAACTAAATGCATTCATATGACCTGTGCTATGGACAATAAAACCATCAATAAAAATATAGTCGAAAGACTTCATGAATATGCTAAAATTTATAACTTAAGCTATGAATCATATTTTCTAGTTAAAGAAATCCCCTTAACTTTTTATCACGATAAAAAAAATTATTATGCTGAAATTTATTTACCAATAATTAATAAATAATCTTGACCTTTGTCTAACACCAACCTTTATACTTGCGATATAAAGGAAGTGGTATGATGAATAAAAAAATAATTAATCAAAAATTTTATAAATATGTAATACCATCAATGATTACAATGTTACTTAGTGGTTTTTATTCGATCATTGATGGTTTATTTGTGGCAAATGCTGTAAATGACAGTGCTTTGGCGGCAATTAATATTGCTTATCCAATTCAAGTAATTTTAAACGCTACTGCAATTGGACTTGGAATTGGCGGTGCCGTTAGCTATTCATACTATAATGGTCAAAATAAAATAAAACAAATGCATAAAACAATTGGCGTTACTTGTTCTTTATTACTAGCTAGTGGCATAATTTTACCAATTATTTTAAATTATTTTGTAAGTGACTTATTATTTTTTTTAGGGGCTAAAGGAAATGTTTACAATGGTGCTTATGAATATATTCATGTTATTTTAATTGGCGGGATTCTACCGATAATTGGAAATGGCATTAATCCTCTATTAAGAAACCAAGGTAAAACTATTTATGCAACTATTAGTATGAGTAGTGGCTTAATTGTTAATATTATTTTAGACTACGTATTTGTATATAAAATGCAACTTGGTTTGCATGGGGCTGCATTAGCAACAATTATTGCTCAAGGATTCGTTGCATTTAGCGGGGCTATTATGCTGATCTATTTTAAGCTAAAAGAATTGAACTTAACTGATTATATTCCTAATTTAATAACTATTAAAAAAATTTTAACAATCGGGATTTCTCCTTTTGGTCAAACTCTCATCCCTTGTATCATTACTGTGATTACTAACTGGATGTGTATTCACTACGGTGGTAATGATGCATTAACCATCTTTTCTATCATCAGTTATGTACTATCATCAATCCAATTATTCTTACAAGGAATTGGAGATGGTATCCAACCATTATTAAGTTATTATCACGGTTGTAAAGAACCGCTATTAATTAAATATATTTATAAAAAAGCAATTTCTATATCTTTTATTATCTCTATTACATTAACCATCCTAGTAATTATTTTTCCAAATACATTAACCTCATTATTTAATGTTGACAATGGTATCTATGATGAATGTCGTAAAGCATTAATAATAACTGCATTATCATTTCCTTTTATTGGAAATAATCGTTTATCATGTGCTTTATTTTATGCTACAGAAAGAACTTTATTTTCATCAATCATTGTCTATCTTGAACCATGTATAATAATTCCAGGATGTCTAATTTATTTTTCCAATATTTTAAAATTAACAGGTATATGGCTTGCCTATCCAATAGCTCAAATCATTTTAACTATTATCTCGTTATGTTTTATTTATTTTATTTTATTAAAAAACAAAAAGATATCTGCTAATACAAAATATTCAATTACTAACTTAAATAATTAAATTTTTTTAGAAAAAATGAATAATTTGTGCTATAATATTTTGCTGAAAGAAGGTGTTATTATGTCCCCTGAGCCCGAGCAGGAATATTTTAAACAATTAAATAATAAATTCAGGAGACATAGTAACTAGTCTCCTGAAACAAGGAGGCTAATATGATTGAATTTTACAAAACTTATGATAATGTAACAAAAAAAATCTCAACTCCTGAAATAGGTTGTTGGATCAATGTAGTATCGCCAAATGAAGAAGAAAAAAAATTCTTAATTGAAGAAATGGGTGTTTTACCTGAATTTATAAATTCTTCATTGGACCCTGAAGAAAGTTCACATATCGATTATGATGAAGATTATAATCAAAAATTAGTAATCGTCGATTATCCTAGTGCTGAAGATGATAAAGTTGCTTTTGATAAAAATGTACTTCAATATACAACGCTCCCTTTAGGGATAATTATCATGAAAGGATATGTCATCACAATCTCTTTATATGATAATCTATGTATCGATGATATGGTCCAAGGTAAAGTGCGTGGTATTAATACAACTTTAAAAACTAGATTTTTATTGCTTTTATTATTAAGAATTTCACAACGCTATTTAATCTATTTAAGACAAATTGATCGCATTTCACTTAGAACTGAACAAAGTTTACATAAATCTATGCAAAATAAAGAATTAATTCAAATGTTAGGATTAGAAAAATCCTTGGTTTACTTTTCTACTTCTTTAAAAACAGATGAAATAACTTTAAATAAAATAATGCGTGGTAAAACTATTAAACTATATGATGAAGATCAGGATTTATTAGAAGACGTTTTAATCGAAATACATCAGGCAATTGAAATGTGTAACATTTATTCTAATATTTTATCTGGAACTATGGATGCTTTTGCGTCTGTTATTTCAAATAATCTAAATATTGTTATGAAAGTTCTTACTGTTATTACTATTGTAATGTCTATTCCAAATATTATTTTTAGTTTTTATGGTATGAATGTTTCTGGATTACCAATTCCGCAATGGTGGTTCCCTACTATTGTTGCTATCATTGCATGTATTATTGCTACAATTATTTTTATTAAAAAAGATATGTTTCACTAAACAGCTTAATGCTGTTTTTTATATGATTTGTTATCTTAAAATTGAGGTGGTTTAAATGATATTAAAAAGTGGTGTCTTAAAAATATTAGAAAAAAATAGAAATACTTATATTTCCGGTCAAGAATTAGCTAAACAATTAAATGTTAGCAGAATGTCAATTTGTAAAGTTATCAAGAAACTAAAAGAAGAAGGCTATAATATTGAAGCCTCTACTAATAAAGGATACATGTTATTAGATAATAATGATATTTTATCTAGTGAAGCAATTAGTTGTTATCTAGATAAAAAAATGGATGTTTATGCATATAAAACAATCGATTCGACAAATACTCAAATGAAAAAATTTGCTGTTGATAATCATGTTGATTATGCTTTAATTGTTGCTGAACATCAAAGTGCTGGTAGAGGAAGATTTAATCGTAATTTTTATTCTCCTGAAAAACAGGGCATATATATGAGTTTATTGCTTAGATATAATCAAACATTTAATGATGCAACATTAATTACAATTCAAAGTGCTGTTGCTGTTAAACGAGTAATAAAAAAGTTATGTGGCATTGATACAAAGATAAAATGGGTCAATGATCTTTATTATCAAGGTAAAAAAATATGTGGAATTTTAACTGAAGCTATTAGTGATTTTGAAAGCGGCATGATTGAAGCAATTATTATTGGAATTGGGATAAATGTTTCTACTAAACAATTTCCTGAGGAGCTTTTAGATAAAGCTACTTCACTAGGAATTGAAAATATTAATCGCAATAAAGTTATTGCGATGATTGTAAATGAGATATTTAAAATTATGAATGAAGATTTTAATAATGTCTTAAATGAATATAAAGATGCTTCTTGCATTTTAAATAAAAAAATTGAATTTAAATATAAAGGTCAAATATATAACGGAATCGCTAAAGACATTAATAACTTAGGTAATCTTATTGTTAAATGTGACAAGCAAGAATATACATTAAATTCTGGAGAAATTAGTATTGTTCAAAAAAATTATGAATAATATACTATAATATCCTTCTTTTAAAAATCACAATTACTTTGATACTGTTTAACTACCTTATGTATTAAAATATAAGATGATAAAATTTAAGATATTTTAAAAATAATGATGAAATTAAGAGGTTTATATGAAAACGATGACTGAGTATGTAAAAAATAAAATATTAAATGATACTTATACTACAGCAATTGATTTTACTATGGGTAATGGAAATGATACTTTAACTTTAAGTAAAGTATCTAAAAAAGTATATAGTTTTGATATTCAAGAATTAGCTTTAAAAAATACTAAAGAATTAATTAAAGGTATAAATAATGTTGAACTTATTTTAGATAGTCATGAAAATTTTGATAAATATATTAACAGTTATGATATCGGTATATTTAATTTAGGCTATTTACCTCAAGGTGATCATCGTATCACAACAATGGTAGATACTACACTTATCGCTATTGATAAAGCGGTTAAATATTTAAATAAAGATGGTCATCTTTATATCGTTGTTTACATTGGTCATGATGAGGGTAAAAAAGAAAGCGTTAAAGTGGATGAATATGTTAGTAATTTAGATCATCAATCATATAATGTAGCATTATATAAAATGATGAATAAACAAAATGCGCCATATGTAATAGAAATTGAAAAAAGAAAATAGATTGTAACGAAATAACTTTTTAAGGTTTGAAATTCATTTTCAACCTTTTTTTTACAAAAACAATATAGATTTTTGATATTGTTAATTAATAAATTTTTCCAATCAAAAAGGCATACGCTCATAAAAGTATACCCCTTTTTCTTGCTATCAAGATGCTCTAGAATGATATAATATACAGTAAATTCTTATAGCTTTATAAATTTTGCATATTGAAATTTTTGTAATTGTTTTGTTTCTTGTAATAATCCTTTTGCCTTCCATAATTTTTTAATATTTTCATTCAATATAACTTGTACCTCTTTGTTTTGATACAACTATTAAATATCAAAACCACCGTTGCTACAAACAACGCAAATTAACATTTGTCATTACTACAAATTTTCTTTTATCATTTGCTCTATAAACTGGAAGTTGTCTATTTGTTCCAAGTCATAATTAACTCATTTACATTTGTGTTATCATCAACACTCTTAGATTGAATTTGAAATTGTTCACGCTTATAAAAATGTACTGCACCTATATTCTCTTGGTAAACACTTAAACTCATTTCTGATTTTATACTTTTTGCATAGTCTAATAATTGTTTTCCAATTCCTTTCGATTGAGCAGTATCCTTCACAAAAAGCCCTGCAATATAACTATTCGTTAATCCGATAAATCCGTCAATTCGATTTGTAATCTCATCTTCATACACATATATTTCTGCCTTGGGTAACATTTCTTTTACCAAGTCATAATTATTTGTCCAATATTCTTCAGAAATAAAGTGGTGTGTTTTGATATTTGTATCAAGCCATATCTTCATAATAGCGGACAAGTCACTTTCTTTAAATGCTCTAATCATAAGATGGCCTCCGTAAATTCTAATTTATTTGATTTTATATATATCAGTTAAATTTTTCTCATTATCTACATCTTCTTCTATATATAATGTTTTTTCAAATTTGATATTATTTTTACTTAAACATAATTCTACAAAACATAAGAAAATACCAATATCTATCTGATTATAGTATTTAACCATATTTGCAGGCATTATTCCTCTTTTTCCAGGTTTTCTATATCTATAAACTTTAAGTTCTTTTTCAGAAGATTCTACAAGCCACGGCTGAGTATTACAAGCACTTGGAGTAAATCTTACAACATTTGCTACATCTAAATAATAATCTCCATTCCAAATTTCAGATAATTCTTTTCTTTTACTTTTATACATATTTTTTCTAAATTTTTCTTCTGAATCAATCTTTGCGATAGCTATCATTATTACAAAATCTAGTCCATCTAATTGCTTTTCTTCTACTTTTCCAATGCCAAACCAAAGTGTACCAATATTTTTAGATACTAAATATAAATCTAGTTGTTCGCCAATATATCCTATGTTTTGTAAATAATTATCTTTCTTTTCAGAATATAAAAGTATGCAATACTCTTGACCTCTTTTACAAGTTGTAGAATCTTTAACTATTTTTACTTTAATATCTTCAACTAATGGTTTAAAATTATTAAACTCAATTTCAATTTCTTTTAATTCATCTTCTGTAATATGTTCATTACCAATGTTTCTAAATAAATGAAACGACTTTCTTTTAAAAATCATATCATATAAATTATTATTCATTTAATCACCCCCTACAAATTTCAATTTATCTTTAACTATTATATCAAATATTTTCATTTTTCTGATTATAAAAAACCATAGAAGTTGTTACTTAAAATACTTTTATTTGTTGTAAATTACTTATGATAGATTATAGTATTTATACAGATATTTGCAGTTTTTTTACTTGTCCTTATTGAAAACAATGAAAATTATTAAAAAGCAAACATAAAATAGTATAAAAGATAATTTATCAAAAAAAGAGTGATTTGATTATAAATAAAATTAAAAGCTTAATAACTATCAAAATGATAGCTTTTAAGCTTTTTTAATACATATACCACATAATTATTTGATTTCCATAAAATAACGATACAACAATTCCTACAGATAAAAAAGGAGCAAAAGCAATATGTTTTTTCATGGCTACTTTCTTTACTATCAATAAATAACTTACATATATCCCCGCAATAATAACACCTAGGCAAAAAGCTAAAATGTTTTTTTGAATTCCTAACAATATTCCTGAAACAAACATTAATTCAATATCCCCAAAACCAAAACTATTAGGAATAAATAAATTAAAAACAAGCATGATTAAACTTATTAATAGCGCTGCAATAAAAATCGCAACAAAATTTATGCCTACTAAATATCTATATATAATCACTAGTACTAATAAAGATAAAATTGTCGATAAATAAATATCCATTGTATTATGATCAATTATAGCAATCATCACTAAATTCATCACTATTAAAAATATCAAGATCATCTCAAATGATAAACTAAAATAATAAAAACAAAAAATCATCAAACATCCACCAAAACACTCAAATAGCAGATGATTAATTGAAATCCCACAATAACAATATCGACATTTTCCCCTTAATAATAAATAACTAATTATTGGGATTAAATCATACCAAGATAATTTATGATAGCAATTTTCACAATAACTTCGTCCTTTATAAATCGCAATTTGTCTTGGAATACGATATATTAAAGCATTTACAAAACTTGCAATCACAGTTCCTATAATAAATAGATAAACAATAATAATCACCTCAATACCAATTATTAAAATTTATCACTTCTTATTATCGTCACTTTAAGTATACAATCTTACAAAACCATTTTCAAACAATATCATTTACATAAATAACTTTTCACATAGTCCACTAATAAAAATAAAAATCACAATAATCGGTAATATCCAACTAACATAAAATCTAGTTTTTTCAGGAAATTTCATTCCCTTACCTGCATTGGCTTCACTAATAAAATTTTTCCAACCCCAACCAATCTTTTTAGTACAGAAAAATAAAAATACTAATGAACCAAATGGCATAATTACATTTGATACAAGAAAATCTAATAAATCTAACACTGCACTACCAGCTCCAAAGGGCTGAAAACCAGATAAAACACTAAAACCAATTGCACATGGAATACTTCCAATTACAATAATAATAAAATTAACAATAACACTTTTCTTTCTTGACCAAGATAATAAATCAATTGAAAAAGAAACAATATTTTCAAATACAGCAATAATTGTTGATAATGCTGCAAAATTCATAAAAACAAAAAATAATGTTCCCCAAACTCTACCATTATCCATAGCATTAAAAATATTTGGTAAAGTAACAAATACTAATCCTGGTCCACTTCCAGCATCAACTCCAAAAGACATACATGCAGGAAAAATAATAAAACCAGCCATTACTGCAACAAAAGTATCTAAAGCTAACACTCTTAATCCTTCTCCAGTTAAAGAATGATCACGATCAATATAACTACCAAAAATAGCCATACCTCCCATCCCAACACTTAAAGTAAAAAACGCTTGTCCCATTGCAGCATATATTGCATTAAAAACACCATTTTCCTTTAAAGCACTAAAATCCGGAACTAAATAAAACTCAACACCTTTCATTGCTCCACTTAAACTAAGAGATTTAATAACTAATAAAATCATTACCCCAAGTAATAATCCCATCATTACTTTAGTAATTTTTTCAACTCCTCGTTGCAATCCAAGAACACAAATCAAACATCCAATTACAACAATTAAAACCATCCAAAAAATACTAGCTGCTGGATTAGCTTGTAAATCTGTAAATACTTTACCAACTTCTACGGTAGTCAAACCATTGAAGTCTCCCTTTAACATTTTAACAAAATAAGCCAACATCCAACCTGAAATAGTTGTATAAAACATTACTAATAAATAATTTCCAATCATCGCAACATAAGAAAACCAATGCCATTTTTGTCCCTTTTTTTCCAATAATTGAAAACTTTGAGCGATACTTTTTTTCGAAGCACGCCCTATCGAATATTCCATAACAATAATTGGTAAACCTAAAACAATTAAGAAAAATAAGTATACAAGTACAAATGCACCACCACCATATTCTCCTACCATGTATGGAAAACGCCAGATATTTCCTAGCCCGATTGCACATCCTGCCGATAATAAAATAAAGCCCAGACGTGAAGATAATTTTTCTCTTTTCATAAATTGTCTCCTTTTTCACACAATCATTAATTTTATATGAATCTACTAAATTCGTCAATTAATAATTAACTTTCATCTTCTAAGTAATTTTTTGAAATAATAATTTTATTAATTAGAATATCTGTTCGTTTTTCAATCCACTTATTTACAACTTTAAGATATTGAAAATATTTTATTATATCATTTACTGTAAACTTATTTGTTTTATGAATTTCAAAATTCAATAACTCACTAGAAATTATTCTTTTATCAACATCATCAAACAACCCACCTAAATCAAGTTTTTCAATATTATTATCAAACCACTTATAATAACTATTATTCACATCATTAAATACATCTTTTAAAAACCACTCTATTCGATCATTATAAACCCACTTACAACCTTTTATTTGATTATATTTATTATCTGCAACCGGCATATAATTACCTAAAGTATGGGTATTTTTCGCAAATCTTTCAAGTTCATTAAAAAAATTATTAAAATCTTTACTTTTAACATTATTTTCATTACAAAATTTACTAACATTTTCATTGCTAAAAATATTATCAAAATAAATCAATAACCAAGCATAATTAATTGCTTGAGGATTATATAATTTTAAAAACATATTTAAATATGTTTTCATTGAAAAGATACAATCAAAATATCGTTTATTAATATTAACATCTTCTCTATACCATTCTAATTTTAAAATAATATCTGATTTTTTTAATATCTTATCCACATCATTTCTTTGAAACAATTGATAACGAAGCCATTTTTTTAAATTAGGATAATTTTCATTTCTAATATCATCTAAAACTAATCCATCTAATAAAATATCTTTAAAATCATCTCTACCTATACGTTCATTATCTTTAATATTTTTTACATTATCTAAAGCACATTTCATATCATTATCCCTTACGCATCAGCATCTTCATCTAAAGTTTCTATTAAAAAACTAACTGGTCTAAACCCATCATTACATGATATCAATGCAGATTTTGGATTTTTCATCCAGCCATTATAAATATTTTTACCACCATGAACTAAAGTCATTACAAAAGGCGAAATACTAGTCCAGGCACTTTCACACATTTCTTCTGGCTTTTGCCACCCATTAGCAATAAATACTTGTCCTTCTTTCATATCACAAGCATGTTCAATAGGATTTTCATATTTTTCCATTAAATCTTTATAACACGCAACTTTTACAACAGTTATCTTACATTTTTTCATACTTATTACCCCCTTTAAAAAAATCATTTAATACTATTCCTAATTTTTGCGGATTATCGATATTCACTTCATGTCCAGCATTTTCAATTATTTCTATACTACTATTAGGTATTCTTTCTTTAAGTTTTAACGAAGCCGGTTTATTCGTTTTATCTTTATTTCCATATACTATAAGTGTTGGACAAGTTATTTTTTTTAAATCATTTTCAAAGTTTAAATTCATCATTGATTTTGATAAATTAATAAATTCATGTTTATCAAATCCAATTTCTTTAAACGCTTTATTGGGCATTAGTTTAAATAATATATTTTGAAACTTTAGTAATTTTTTAGGCATGATATATTGCGTTGCCATCAATACTAAAGAATTGACTTTATGAGGATTTTTAATTGTATAATGCATTGCTAAAATACCACCTAATGATAACCCGCATATATTAATTGGTTCATCAATTTGTTTACAATACGCAACAAAACCTTGATATAAATTAGAATAATTTACTTCTTTACCTGCAAGTAACCTAATTAAATCTAAACAAATTATATCATCTTTCATTTCCATAAACTCAATTGTTTTATTATAACTAGTATTATTTTGTCCTAAACCGTGCAATAAAATATATTTCATATTCTAATCTCCTCTATAAAAATGAATTTTTATTAAGTCGTTATATTTAAATTATAAAACAATAAGTAATTAAATGACTAGAATTATTTTAACTATATTATATATTATAAAAACTATTCTCATAATAAAAAAAGCTTACCTTATAACAAAGTAAGCCTCCTTCTTTTATTTCAATTTCTAACAAAAGCCTTAATAAATACTATCTTTTCATTATTAACCGGTCTAATTGTATATTTTCCTATTGCACTAGGGATAATAAACGTCTCTGCATAATGAACAATAAACGGTTCAAATGCATAATTTGGACTTTCAACAATTGCTTCTTTACCTTCGACTAAATTCAACATATGAACACCTTCTCGACAAGCATGATAAGTTATTGTAGATGTAGTAAATCTTCTTGTTTCAATAAATTCTAGTTCATGTAAACCGGTTTTTTCTTCTAAATAATCACCATCATAAATAACTTGAATGTTATTGACAAGTTCTTTTTCTACCCAACTAATTGTACGATTTTGTTGAATATTTTTAATACCATCATCAAGATGAATCGGTCTTGGTAATCCATCTAATCCTAATCGATTCCAATCCCAAAGTTTAAAAGTAAAAATATATGGAGTTGCACTTATTTCTAAAACCATACACCCTGCTGATGAGCAATGAACAGTTCCAGCAGGAATTAAAAAATGATCATGTTTTTTTGCTGGAAAATAATTTATATATTTATTTGCGTCAAAGATTTGTTTTCCATCTTCAGCAAGTTTTAAATCCTTAACCATTTCATCAAAATTTATATTCTCTTTAAGTCCTAAGTAAACTCCACCATCAGCACTATCTAAAATATAATAACTTTCATCTTGAGTATAAGTCATTCCAAAATGTGATTTAATATATTCCATTAAAGGATGTACTTGTAAACTTAAATTTTGTCCTTCAATCGTATCCAAAAAATCAAATCTAATTGGAAATTCCGCTCCAAACCGACAATAATTTTTCATTCCTAATAACTCTACTGGTAAATACAATACAAGATCCATTGCTGGAATTTCTATACGGGTATTATTATAACGTAGATACAAACTATTCTCTTCTAATACCCCATCAAAACTCCAAGCATAATTCTTTTCATGAGGATCTAAATTACAATGTTTTTTCATCCATTGACCACCCCAAACACCTGGATCAAAATATGGTACTAATCTAAATGGTTGTTTTACAATTTGTTTCAAGCCTTCTCTTAATGCTTCTCCTTTTACCATTTTAGGATTACCTTTTTGATTACTATCAATTAGATAATCAATTTTATCAAACATTTTAATTTTATGTTTATCACTAATTCGCCATTCTATAAAATAACCACGTTTTACTTTCTTTAAAAAATCCTCATCAAAATTATCACATTTAAAATTCGGCATTCCTTGGCGATATCGCAGTTGAATTTCCCAACGTGCTAAATCACAATAAATATACAAATCACCCGTACTAATTAACCCAGCACCAACTCCATAAATTAAAATTTTCTTAGTTTCATTAGCTACTAATTGTTTTGTTTCTTTTAATCTATTATCATCGACAAAATCTTCCATGACCCCATAATACATTACTCCTCTTACACGATCATCTGTAAGATTAGACTTCATCTTATCGTTTAGCACTTCATTATCGTAAAAAATATCTTCACTTTTAATAATAACTTCCGGTTGATATACACTTTTAATTAGCCTAAATATTTCATCATCAACCCCTGGATAACAATCTACAACTAAACAATGTAAATCTTTATATTTTGATAATTCTTGGTAAATTGCTTGCTCATCATTAAAAGCTTCATCATCATAGCCAATTATTTTTGTTTCTGGAAAACGATCGTAATTCATTTTATAACTCCTTAATTAAATTTAATTTTGATAATGCAAAATATATTCCATCATGATTGTTATCTTCAGTTACTTTCATTACTTCATTTTTTATTTCTAATGGTGCATTTTTCATTGCAATTCCATAACCAACTGTTTTTAACATTTCTAAATCATTATATTGATCACCAAAAGCAATTGTATTTTTAACATCGATATTTAATAAGTCACAATATTTTTTTATTGCAAATGCTTTGGAAATATTTTGATGTGTTATTTCAATAAGCATATTTGATGATTTAACAATCTGACATTCTTTAAACATCGTTTTTAACTTTATTTCTAAATCATTTATCTGTTCAGGATTACAAATACATAATATTTTATGTACTTTAGATAATTTTTTAATTTCCATCCTGTTTCCTTGTCGAGATTTAGCTTTAACAATCTGTTCCTCTTTTATAATTCTTGGATCTAAACAATCTTTAACAAGCCAATCATCAAATGAATAAATACACCAAGCTATATCAAAATTATTAACTTCAATATAATTAATAATCTTTAATGCTAATGATGTTTCTATTCCCTGTTCAAAAATAATTTTATGATCTTGATCTAAAATCAAGCCACCACCATAACAAATTATAGGACAAGTAAAATTATTTTCTTTTAAAATTGGATAGATTCCTGAGGGACTACGTGCAGATACAATAACAAAAGGTATTCCTTGTTTTTGAATTTTTTCAATTGCAAGAAGTGTCAATGGGGTTATACAATGTTGATCATTAAGTAAAGTACCATCAACATCACTAAAAACCACTTGATACATATATATTCTCCTTTTTAAAAAGGTTTTATCCTTAAAAGAATAAAACCTCATTTATCTAAACTATCAATAATTTTATTAACATTATTTCTACCGTTTTTATAGCCAAGTAAAATCAATATACAAGCAATAATACTTAAAACCATTCCAATTATACCAATAATCTTACAAACAAAACCAAGTGATGGGCTAAAAAGGACAAATGCGAAGGATAGTGAGGAAAGGATAATTGATATTTTTAACCATCTTTTTAAATTATTTAACATTTTTGTTTGAAACTTAATTTCTTCAATATATGATTGTTTTAACTTAGCTTCCATAAACGATTTCTCCTTTAATATGTTAATCCTGGATTAAAGAATCCAATTAATACCCCAATAAAAGCAATAACTACTAATAATAACATAACTTTAATTGGTGACATTTTTTTCTTAGCAAGTAAATACCAACATAATAATACAAAGGCTGCAGTTAAAAAACCTGGATAAACACCATCAAGTGTTTTTTGTAATTCTAAAAACGGTTCTTTTGCACCTGCTGCTGTCATTTCAAATGATGTCTTAATAGAAACCCATGTTGCAGCAACCGCACCAATTACAATTCCACCTAACATTGTAATTGATTCTCTTAATGCTTTACCTTGATCTCCAACTAGAAAATCAACTGCTTTACCACCTAATTCATATCCTTTAAAGTATAAGAATTTCATTCCAAAGTAAGCAAATAAATTCCAAACAATGATATAGAAAATTGCTCCTAACGGTGAACCTCCAGTAGACATTCCCATAGCAACACCTAATAAAATTGGAATCACTGTACCAACAATCAATGAATCACCAATCCCTGCTAATGGTCCCATTAAACCAGCACGTAAACCATTAATTGTTTCATCATCAACATCTTCAGTTCCAGAAGCTCGAGCTTCTTCAAGTCCTGCTGTAATCCCTACAATAACAGAACCAATCTGAGGTTCAGTGTTAAAAAATGCTGTATATGTCTTCATCGCTTTTTCTTGATCTTCTTTTTTTGGATATAACTCTTCTACAATTGGTAACATTGAGCATAAGTATCCAAAAGTTTGCATATGTTCTTGTGAAAAACAAGTTAAGTTTCCATAATACCAATTATGAAAAGATTTATTTAGATTTTTCTTAGTTAATTTCTTTTCCATCTTAAATATCCTCCTCATCATCATCATCAATACTTGTATTTTCACTAACCATTGTTGCTTTACTTAATGTAAGCATTTTAATTTTATAGTTAATTAAAGCAAACATACTTGCAATAATTGTTGCAGATACTAAATTTATTCCTAAAGCAGCAGCTAAAGTGAACCCAAAGAAAAATGGAATAAAATCAATTGCTTTAGTAACAATTTGTTTTAACAAAATAGCAATCCCTACACATGGTAATAATGATCCAACTGTAAATAATGTTTTCATTGCAATTCCATCCATTGGCAAATATGTTTTAATCAAATCAACCATTGGTGCCCCCATTTTACACATGATCATTGCAGGAATAAATGAACAAATAATATGAGAAATCCATGGTAGTACCATATCAACTACATATAATTTTTTAAAATTACCTTTTTCAACAGCTTTCCATCCAATATGTTGCCATGCTAAATTGATTGTCGCTGTTCCATAAAATAATACAGTTCCTAATGTTCCAACCATTGTTCCAAAAGATGTTGCTAATGATTGTCCATCACTTGATGCTGCATCTAATCCATAACTTTTTAAAGCAATCATTGCAAGTGGAATTCCAATATAACTTACAGCACGAACATCGGCTGAAACTGTTCCTCCTGGAGTAACTAGAGCTATATAAACAACTTGCATTGCCACCCCAACTAAAATTCCAGTTGCAACATCTCCTAAAATAATACCACAAACTAAGCCCCCAACTAATGGTCTACCTAACGTATAGTTACCAAAAGAAGTTCCACCTAACCCTGGCATACTTGATAAACAAGCAAATAAACCAAGTAGGGCTGCTTGAATCCAACTAATTTCCATAATAATTATCCCCCTTTATTTTAATAACCAAATTTACTTTTAAAATCATCCCATGTTCCAATAGAAACATCAGGTAATAAAGCAAATTTAATTTTATAACCTGCTTGAGCAATTTTTTCAAAAGCATCTGCTTCTTCTTGAGTAATTGATTGATTGTTACCTAATTTAACCGCTCCTTCACGATCATTACATGGTCCAACAATAACTGTATCAATTCCACATTTAAAACCTTGATCAACTAAAATTTTACACATATCAATTGGATTTTTAGCAATCAAAAAATATTGTGTATCACTATCTAAAACTTTTTGTGATTTTTTTTCAAATGCATCCAATGTCCAAACAAAAGTTTTTTTACCACTAGCAGCTTTATAAGCTGCTTTTAATACATCGTTTGATGCTGCTTTATCATTTACAGCAATCAAACCATCACAAGGATATTCACGTGCCCAACGTGTACATGTTTGACCATGAATCATTCGATCATCAATACGAATAAATGAAACTGACATATTATTTTCCTCCTTTTAAATATCATCTTCTTCATCAGTTGTTATGCATACTTGTTTTAAGCCTGCTTGAGCTTCTGATAAAATGTGTTTTACTAATGTATCATTGTCAAATGCGTCTTTCATCAACACAGTAGTTAATGCTAAAGGTAAATTCATTCCACCAATAACAACCGCATTATTTAACATCTCTTTTTGATTCAATACATCCATTGCAGTTGTCAGTGGTGAGCCACCTACAAGATCACCTAGCAAAATAACTTTATCATCTTGATTAATTACAGCTAGTTTATCTAACAATTCTTTAGCAAAAGTATCTGCATCCATACCATCTTTTAATCCTGCTGAGATAATTTCAGGTTTATCTCCTGCAAGCATTGATAAAGAATTTTTTAGACCATTTGCAAATTCTCCATGACTTACTAGTACTACATATTTCATTATCTTTCCCCCTTCCTTCTTAAGACACATTTATTTTAACATCTAAGCGTTTACATTCCATCTGTGAAATGTCATATTTTTATATGACATTTGTCACAAAAAAAAAGTAGCTAGCGCTACTCTTTAAGATATTGATTCAATTCCTTTTGTAATTTTGTCAATGAAGTATCTAAATCATCATTATTTAAAATAATTTGATCTACTCTTGTATTAATAAGCTCTAGAGCCGATTCATATTTTTTAAATTTACCATGACTTGTTGTATTTTCCATCACATCGTTAAGTAAATTTAAATTAACTTGACTTTCCCCGGACTCTTCTTTTAATAAGTCAATTGTTGTCTTTGATTCAACAACTGTTTTTAACGGTGATAAGCCTTGAGAACATTCAACTAATTTAAGCTGACTTTGTTGATTATATGTAAGAGTTTTAAGCAAATCCCATGCTAAACTATCATGCTTACTACGTGAAGAAATTCCCATTAGCAAAGTTGAAACCTCACTATTTTCAACACTTTTACTATGTGTAGGCATTTTTACACAATCCCATTCAAAACGTGAGTATTTTTTTATTTTCCAAGGATATGGCTGATATGTTCGATACTGAGAAAGAGGCATTGGTGAAAAAGCCACCTGGCCTTTATCAAATTCATCACTACTAACAATATGTCCTTGATTTAAATTATTTATCTTTTGAACAAACGATATTGATTCTTTTATGTTATCTTGACTTAAGTCACATTTAGTTCCTTCATCATTAAATATTTTAATGCCATGGCTATATATAGAATCCAACCAATCATAATCATAGCAACCATATTGATCAATAATTCCATCATTATTACTATCTTGCGTTACTTTTTGACATATCTTATAAAAATCATCTAATGTCCAATCATTAACAGGTATTTCAATTCCTTCTTTTTGTAACAGTGTCTTATTTACAAACATCAAGGTTGGATCACATTCATATGGTAATGCATATTGATACCCATTATACGTTCCAGCTTCTAAAACACTTTTATAATATTCTTGTTTATCGAAATTTTTGTCTTTAAGCATATATGAGTTAAGATTTTTTAATGCCCCCATTGAATTTAATAAACTGAAATCTTCTTCTAAAATAATATAAACATCCGGCGTAGCCCCAGTTAAAATCTTATCTGATAACCATGATGAATAATCTGCTTTTAAAATACCACTTTCATATTCAACATCGACATTAGGATGAGCTTTTTCAAATATTTTAATTGCATTATCGACAATCTGATTACTTTCACCACTTGGAACATCCCAATTACTACCAGAAAAAACACCTAATTTTATAGTAATCTTTTCTGGTCGATAAATAACTGCTATAACAACACAAATCACTAAAATAAATAAACTAATTATTTTTTTATTCATTATCAATACCCTTTGTTGTCTGCCCAGTTTGCACAGCCCAAATTGCTAATTGTGTACGATCTCTTAAATTTAATTTGGAAAGAATTGAACTTAAATAATTTCTAACTGTTCCTTCTGATAAATATAATTTTTGAGCAATTTCTTTGTTTGAAAAACCATAACCAACTTGCTGAATAACTTTCCATTCCGGTTTACTAATTTCATCAATATTTGTCTCATCAACTTGAATAGAATAATTATTTTGTGTCATTTTAGAAAACATTCCAAAAACTTTTGTAGCAATATTAGGATTAATCATTCCACCGCCACGATAAACTGTTAAAATTGCTTGATATAACTCATCCATACCCACACCTTTCAACAAATATCCACTTGCACCATATTTCAAAGCACTAAATACAAAATCATCATCATCAAAAGTTGTTAAAATAATAATTTTAGTATTAGGATACTGTTCTTTAACAGCTTTAGTACAAATAACCCCATCCATCCGTGGCATACGAATATCCATTAAAATCACATCAACTGCTTCCCTTTTTAAAATATCTAAAACTTCTAATCCATCAGCAGCAATACTAACAACCTGAATATCTTCATGCGTTCCTAAAACAATTTTTAGTGATTCTCTTATCAATTCCTGATCATCTGCTACAACAACTTTAATCATATCTTTCACCTCTTTTTATTGGAATTTTAACTTCTGTTAAAAAACCATCATGTCCATCAAATGTAACTTCTCCATTAATAATCGCAACTCTTTCTGCCATTTGCTTTAGACCAAATCCATAATGAATTTCTTCACAACCAATTCCATTATCTTTTATTTTTAAACATAGCAAACTATCATGTTCAAAAATTTCAATATTAATACATTTTGCCCTTCCATGACGCATTGCATTAGTTATACTTTCTTGGATTATTCGAAATAAAATATCTTCAGTAGTGTTTTCTAAATCAAGTTTATCAATTTGATAATCCAAATTAATAACCAAATCACTCAAATTTACAAATTCATCAATCATAGTTTCAATAGCCCCTTTGAAACTATTAGTCTCTAAAGCCCCAGGACGTAATTTATTTAAAGAATTACGGACATCACTAATTCCTTGACGAACAACTTTCGAAACAAGCTGGAGTTGTTGTTTAGTTGCTTGAGGATTAATATCGATCATTGCAATACATGCATCAATTCCTGCCGCAATTCCTGTTAATGCATGTCCTAAAGTATCGTGTATTTCACGTGCAAGTCTTTTTCTTTCATTATTTTCGCCAATTTTTTCAGTGACAGCAGCATAATTTTGTAACTCTTGATTAACCTGATTAATCATATCTAATTCTTTAGAGATATTTTCGTTTTCTTGAATTTGATCAGCAATATATAACACTGTAGAAGTAACAAATAATACAATATTTAATGTCTCTAGTAAATTTTTACTTACCATTAACATCCCCGTAATTGATGCTTCACAAGCTTCAAAATAAGCCTGAGGATCAGGAATAGAAATAAACATTGAGAAAATATCATAATTGGAAATTAAATATATTATTACTACTGCTAATAAAAACCATTTTGTTTTTTCATTTTTAAAATGATAAATACAATCACTAAATACCAATAAAATAATTCCATTATAACTCATATTTAATAAATAAATTATAACAAAACAAATAACTAACTCTATGATATTATAAAAAATATGTAATTTACTATTTATAATTTTATTTTCATTATGATAATAAATCATAAAAACAAGTATAAGATATAATGAAATCGAAACAAAAAACACAAAAAAAGGATTTCTAGGAATACTATTAACAGTATCCAAAAAATTTCTTGATAACTGATTAGTAATTATATACTTTGTAGTAAACAAAAAAACAAATCCATAAAATACAATAATTATTAAATTCAATAAAACCATTAAGTATCTAACTGACGATAAAGACTGAAAATAGTTTTTATTCATTATTGCCACCCCGTTTTATTAAACTGTGCGATATTCTCTTTAGTAATAAGCTCTACTGGAGTTATAATATTTGAACCAATTTCTTTACCAGATAATAAATCATACATATTTTTTGCTGCTATCTTACCTATTGAAATCGGTGATTGCGCTACTGTTCCAGCTACCAATGGACTTTCTCCAATTAATGATTTAATATCCGGTGTCCCATCAACTCCATATACCCTGACATCATTATATCCCATTGATTCTAACGCCGCTAGCGCTCCTAAAGCACTAGGATCATTTAATGCCATTACAACATCAACTTCCGGTGTCTCTTTTAAAATTCTTTTCATAACCGGCATTGCTTTTTCCAATTGTCCCTTACATTCTCCTTGATTAATAATTTTATACTCTGGATAATCATCAATTGTATCTAAAAAACCATCTATTCTTTCTTTAGCAGAAAGTGCAGTTGTATGTTTTAATAACACTATATTGGCACTTTTCAGTTTACTCATCATATCTTTTGCACATTGTACACCCGCATTATAATTATTCGAAACTACTGTACAATTGACTAAATCCTTATTAATAACCGGTGCATCAACTGTAATAATTGGAATATGTGCTTTTTTAGCCGCTTTTAAAGCTGGCTCAATTTTTTTAGCATCAATTGGATTAATAAATATACCATCTACTTTTTGTTCAATAAATGAATAAATCTGTTCATTTTGTTTATTAATATCTAATTGAGGATCTAACGTAATTAATCGATCTCCATTTTTCTCAATATTTTTCTCTAACTCATTATTAATTATTTCATAAAAAGGATTATTCATCGTCATATATGTAACCCCAAATACTTTATGATTAGATATTGGTACAGCATAAAATAAATAGCCAATAACAAAAATTATTAAAGCAAATAAAATTATAATTGATAAATAAATTTTTCTATTCAATCCCAACACTATTCCTCCTTTAATACCATCATTTTATCATGACTATTTACAATATTAAACTAATAATTCAAAATATCAAAAAAGGACGTCTTCTTTCAATTAAGAAAACATCCAATTATATTAATTTTTATTAATCTTCTTTTCTTCTTAACAATGCATATCCAGCAATACTTAATAAAGTAATTCCTGCAAACATTCCTACTAAGCTTTCATCACCTGTTTTTACACTTACAGTTGTATCACCATTATTTACTGTTTGTAAGTTTGCCATTGCTTTTTCTAATTCAGCTTTTGCATTATCTACTTCAACTTGTGTTGCATTTGGATTAACAAATACTGCTTTAGCTTCATTTAAGGCTTTTGTTAAGCCATCAAATGTTGCTTTGGTATAATTTGCACTGTTTAATCCATTAGCTTGATTAATTAAGTCTTCTAATAAACTCTTATCTGGAATTAATCTTAGCTTCAAGAAGGCTGTAACTAATTCATTGTATGCATTGTTTACTTCTTCTTGCATTGCATTTTCATCTTCATATACAACAATTGCTTCATTTAACTCAGTTTCAAATGGTGTCCATGTAGCTTCTGTATATTTAGCACCTTCTAAATCACTTACTTTATCAATGAATGCTTTTAAGGCTGTTTTATCTCCTTTGAAGAATTCTAATTTTTGCATAATACTAGCAAGTCGATCAAATGCTGCATCTACTTCATCTTGACTAGCATTTGCATCATTATATACTTCATTAGCCTTATCTCTTGCTTGTTTGAATTCATTAACTACTACTGGGACAACATTAGCTAAATCTTTATCAGTAATTGCATTTGCTAAATCTAGAGCAATCTTTAAAGCTGTTTTATTAATACTATTGATAGGAATTAAATTTTCAATAGCTAATTGTAAATTTAAATATGCTGTATCAATTTCTTTTTGACTACTATCATCAGTATTCAATACCTCTTTTGCACTATCTAGTGCTAATAAATATTCTTTATAGCTATTTGATGTATAATCTTTTTCATTATATGTTTTAGCCACCAAATCAGCTAACGCTTTATTCGAACGAGTTATTACTTTTACAGTTGTTGTAACACCATTTGCAATTGTTCCTGTTACACTATAAGTACCTGGTACATTAACATCAATTATATCTAAATCCCACATAATTTCTGCCATTTCTTTTTTATTTAAATTATCATCTCCAGCAACAGTTACCATTGTTGGTAAAAGTGCTTTGATATCTTCTAAATCAGCATTAATAACTGGGTATAAATCTGGTATTTTAGATGTTATTTGAGTTATTGGTGTATCTGTTGTAATATAGAAATTTTGATATTTAGCATTTGTATTATATATTCCTAAACCTACATAACCTTCATCATATTGACGATCAGATTCACTAATTACATGATTTATATATTCTACACCATTTACTAAAGCAACAATTTTATTACCATCGACATTAATTTCTATATGATATTTGTTATCAGGTGCTATTACTAGGTTATTTGTACTTGTAAATGTATAATCATCTTTAAAATCAAACAAACGTACGGTATTTCCATTTAATTGTAATGAATAACATCCATTCCATACATTTTTTGTTTGTGATTGGAAAATAAAATTTAATATACCTGTTTGATATGTAGCATCTATTTCATATTTAAATTTATTTGTACTAATTTTATTTGCAAACATGAAGCCGTTGTCATTATAAGATGCAACATATGTTTCATCATCAACATACCAGTTACCAGCTACAGCTTCAAAATCACTTAAATTTGTTTTAAAATTATTTTCATAAATATGAACAAGACATTCTTTTGTAATATTTGGATTTTGTTTTGCTGCAACAGTGATTGTTGCCTCACCAGCTTTCAATGCTTTTAATGCAGCTTGACTACCATCTTGTTCTAAAGAAATAACATCATTATTATCAACTGTATAAATTAAATCTTGAGATAATTCAGCTGGTGAAACCCAACTATTTAATGTAAATTCATCACCTACATAGCCATTAATATTAGTTTTATCAATTCCTACAGATAGAGGTTTAGTTGGTGTTAATTTATCTGTCCAAATTGTTTTCATTGGATATATTGTAATATTTCCAGTAGCATTACCATCAATACTATAGACACTTAAACCCTTACTTACTGGACTAGCAAAAATTTGCATTGCTCCTGCAACTGTATAATCATTTGTAAATACTTCTACAGAACTGCGATCAACATAAATATGTAAATCAATTGAACCATCAGCATTCAATTCAACATTTTGACTACATACATTAAGTCGTTCACCTTCAACAACGATAACTCCTGATTTTAAACGATCAATAGTTAACTGTTTATTTTCTAGATTATATTTAATAACTGTTTCTTGATCATAACCTGTTCTAACTTTAAAACCTACTTCACTACATGTACTATCTGGTTTTAAATTTGCAACAATTTCATAATTATCACCACTAAAATTATTTAATGGATTATTTGTTTCATTAATAGTAATGTCATTTAATTCAACTTTATTTGCTTCATCTCTTAATGTTTTATATTCATCAATTGGTGTTTGAGTTAAATAATATTTCCCATAACTATCCTTCTTGATTCCTAATTTTAATTGTAAATTAAATGTTCCGTTAAAAATAGTATTACCATTAGCATTAGGTATTGCATTATTAAAACCACTGTCCCAAGTATTCATCCAATTTATTGCAATAATATCTTGAGCTTTAAAATTATCTGCAGTTCCAAAATCCCCCATATAATATGTCATTGCTGCATATGAATCAGGACCAAAGTTCATGATTCCATCATTATCTTCATTTCCCATTCCACCAGCATTAGTACTTGCATATTGCTCATCAGGAACAAAAGACCAGTTACCATTAACTTGTTTAAAATCACCTATTTTATATTTTCTTCCCCCACGGTCTAAAACCCATTTAACTTCGCCAGTTTCTTGATTATTTTCATCTTTAACTACTAATGGATATAAATCCGGACATTCTGTATGTAAATCTCCATAAACTGATTCAACTTGCCAATTAACTAAATCATCTGATGAATATATTCTTAATGGTCCTCCAGCGATTACCATAAACCATTTATTTTCATATCTAAATACTTTTGGATCTCTAAATGCAGTATTTTTTAAAGAATCATCTGTCCAATTAATTAAGACTTTTCCTTCATCATATTTATGGAAAGTTTCACCGTCTTTACTATATGCTGCAGTAATTTTTTGAATATCGCCACCATTACCACCATTAGAAGTAATAAAGAATACAAGTCCTTCTTCACCTTCGTTAAATATTGCTGGTGCTGTTTCATGATTAGCAATTACTGCACATCCTGAATACATTGTTCCATATTCATCTGGATAAAATTGAATTGACTGTTCTTCCCAATGAATCAAATCTGTACTTGTCGCATGAGCCCAATGCATTGGTCCCCAATTTGGTGAATCATAGTATTGGTAAAATAAATGATATTTTCCTTTATAATATACCATTCCATTAGGATCATTACCCCATCCATCTTTTACGGAATAGTGATATTGACCACGATAATCTTCGTTATAGTATGATTCATCAACTTGCATACGATGAACACGGATTCGATATAAAACTTTTGAATTTCCGTTTCTTACTGTTAATGTATAAGTTTGTAAATCCTTGGTAACTGGTAAATTATTAATATCGACAATTTCTCCATTTTCATCAGTCGCAACAATTTCACTATCATTTTTAATTTCTGGAATTAAACTTACTGCTGTAGTACTGTTTGTAACATATGTAATGTAAACATATTGACCTTTAGAAAATGCAATTTGTTTATCAACTTTACCATTAATACTTTCAACACTCAAATTATCTAATTGAGGTGAATTAGTATCATCTATAGGCGTGTATTCAATATTTTGATATGTTACATTGCCATTCCAAGTAAGTAAACCAAATTTACCACTTGTAAGAGCATCATTTTGTCCATAATGAGAATCCTCATTACGATCATTCATTGTATAATCAGCAGTATTTATTACAAGTTGACCATTGATATAATAAACAATATGTTTATCAATAACAGTTATTTTTAAATGATACTCATCATTTTCATCTAATGCTATAAACTGTGATCTAGCTAAATCATAATTGTCATCTTGTCCAAATTTAAATAATCTTACTTCTCCGCTAGCACCATTAATATTTGCTACATACATACTTTTATTATTTAAATCTTCACTTGCTCTAAACACTAATGATGCTGCACCACAACGTTCATTAAACTTAACATCTGCTTCATAAACAAAATTATCTCCATCTGTTTCACTTAACAAAAACACATCATTTACACCATTAGAATTTCCTGTAATTCCAATATCACTAATTCGATAATTATCATTTTCTTTAATACCATCTAAGTTTGTCTTTAAATTATCAGAATTACTTGTATCTGTAATTTTAATATTACTAAATATAGCACTACTATCAAATGTCAATAATCCTATATATCCACCACTCCAATTATCAACTTTACCTGTTTTAATAACTTCATTAGTAACGTTATTTGATAACTTAAAAACATAATTACCTATTTCATCAAATTCAATATACATATGAACTGTATCACTAAAATCAATTAAACTAGCTTCATCACTTGTTATGTAAGCGTAATTTGTAACATCATTTTCTACTTTAAATAATCGAGCACGATTTAATGTCTCTTCAGTATTAAAATTAATCGCATACCACGAATTAGCAACATTTTCTTGATCTGCAACTCCTATTACTAATCCTGCACTAATTCCATCAATAAGTTTTACATCTCCTTCATAAATAAAGCTTTTGTATTTATCTCCTTTATTTAATAAAGCATGATGATCAGCATCAGCATTTTTACTCAACACTATACCATCTTCATTTGATGTAACTTCACCATTACTCTTAGAAACAAAGTCAAATAACTCTTTTGCTTCTAATTTGCTTTCAAATGTTCCATCAGGAACATTAGTTTTTTCATCTGGCATATTAGATGCATTTACAAACGTTAGGTTTGTAAAAAACAATGAAAAAACTAATACAAAACTTAATAATTTCTTTATCATATTTTCCCTTTCCTTTCTTAGAAATCGCTTACATGATTATTATATGATTATTAGTTTGATTAGTAATGTGTGATATGTAACATTTTTATATGACAAATGTCACATAAACTGTTATTTATTTACAATAATACTACAGTGATTAAAATAAAAAATTGAAAGATTACTCTTCCAACCTATCTAAACCAAATTATTTTAAACTACTTATAAAATCAATAAATTAAATAAAAGTAAATACTAGTATAATCCTTACACGATTTATTTAACTATATTTCTCTTATTAATATCAAAAGCAACACCTACACCAACAAAAAAACCTATGAAATAATAGTCAAAAATTTAACAACCTAGTATTTACTTATTTCTAAAACTATTATAACACATATTTTTTTAAGATTCTATAATTATTTTTACCATTCAAGCTGATATAAATCATCAATATTTATTTTCATTCCATTATTTAAAACCAACACTCTATTATATTCATCAATCTTCTTTACACTAGTTACAACCGTAACATATTTTCCACCTCTTTTTTTTGAATCGCTTTGAAAATAAGTTATCTTTATTTCATGTGATTTATCAAGGTTTAATACAATATAGTTTAACTTATTATTCAGTATTTCTTTTTGATTTTCATCTAATTCTTTTTTTAAATCAGTGATTCGACTAGCTTCATTGATTGATTCTTTATGACCTGTTAAGGCTGCAAATGGAGCAAATTGAGCAGCACGATCAATTATTTTCATTTGTGGATGTTTTGATGATATATGGTGAGGTAGATTTATAATATCATCATAATTATGAATATCTTTTTTCATTATTTCTCCTTTACGCTTTATGACCACCTATTGTTTTATTACGTTCAATTGTTGTAGCACCTTCTTTAAGATTCATTCCTTTTAAGATTGCATTTTTACCATATTTCTTTTTGATTTGTAATGTTGCTTGCTGTAACTTTTTTTCTTTTAATAATTCTATTGATTCTTTTTCATGTTGCTTTTTTAAAGCTTCATAATCAGTAAATAAATCTAATTGTTCAATTGTTTTTTGATTGGTTAATGTTGTTTCACTTACAACATGATTAGCTGAAATGTTAATTCTTTTTATCGTTAATTTTTTATCAACAATCTTATCATATAACTTCATTACAGCATCAGTAATTAATTTTACAGAGTCTGTTTTTTCTTTAAGATTTACAGTTCCATGAGCATGTTTAGGTATTTTTCTACCATAATAATCAGTTGTAATTACGCCTTGATAATATTTATATTTTGAAAGATTTTTTATATCATAACCAACAGTTAAAACAATTTGATCAGTAACTAATCTTTTTTCAACTAAACTTAATGACAGTAAATCAAGCATTTCTTTTACAACTAATTTTGCTTTATTAAAATCATATGGTGAATCTAAAACTTGGCCACTACCAATACTATTATTTTCTGGTTTATAGCCTTTAATATCATTAATCGTACATGGTTCATAGCCCCAAGCATGATCAATTAATAATTCAGCATTAATGCCAAATAAATCATAAAGTAAATCTTCATTATAATATTCATCCTCTTTACCAATTGAACATTTCGCAATATCTCCCATTGTATATAAGCCAACTTTTTTTAATTTATTTTGATAGCCTTTGCCGACTCTCCAAAAATCAGTAATTGGCTGATGATACCAAAGATATTTTCGATACATCATCTCATCTAACTGAGCTATTCTAACACCATCTTGATCTGCTTTTGTATGTTTAGCAACTATATCCATAGCAATTTTACACAAATATAAATTTGTTCCAATACCAGCAGTAGCAGTAATACCAGTAGTTTTTAAAACATCTAAAATAATCATTTTTGCAAATTCTCGTGGTTTTACATTATAAACTTTAAGGTATGGGGTAATATCAATAAAAACCTCATCAATTGAATAAACATGCATATCATCTGCAGAAACATATTTTAAGTAAATTTCATAAATTTTAGTACTATATTCAATATAAAAAGCCATTCGTGGTGTTGCAATAATATATGATAATGATAAGTTTGGATCTTGACTAAGTAAATTATCATCATATGATTCACCAGTAAATTTTTTATTACCTAGTTTATTTTTTCTTTGTTGATTTATTTCTTTGACCTTTTGAATTACTTCAAATAATCTTGCTCTTCCTGGAATTCCATATTTTTTTAATGATGGTGATACTGCTAAACAAATTGTTTTTTCACTACGACTTACGTCAGCAACAACAAGATTAGTTGTTAAAGGATCAAGATTTCTTTCAACACATTCAACTGATGCATAAAACGACTTTAAATCAATTGCCATATATATTCGTTTATCTTGTTTCATTTATTCATTCACCCTTTATATTTATTTTACCAAAAAAAGAATCTTATAACAAAAAAGAATTAACTTTAATCGTTAATTCTTTTAATCAAAATCTTTCATTAAATATTCATTTACTTCATTAGCACATTCATTACCTTCCATAATCGCCCATACAACTAACGATTGACCACGACGACTATCTCCAGCAACAAAAATTTTATCATCAGTTGTTTGATAAGAAAATTGTTTAGTTGCAATAGTATTTTTAGCAGTAGTTTGTAAATTAAAAGTATTTTTTAATTCTAAATCAATACCAGTAAAACCAGCAGCAATTAACAATAAATCTGCTTTGATAATTTTTTGACTACCTTCAACTTCAATTATCTTACCATTATTAATTTCAATATTAACAATTTTTACTGCTTTAAGTTGTCCTTTTTCATCAATACATTCTTTAACAGTTGTTTTATAAAGACGTGGATCATGATGAAATATTTCCATACTTTCTTCTTGACCATAATCAATTTTATTAACGTGAGGCCATTGTGGCCATGGCTCTTCTTTTGTTCTTGTCGAAGGCAATTGTGGCATCATTTCCAACTGTGTTACTGAGATACAACCATGACGAATAGCCGTAGCAACACAATCATTTCCTGTATCACCACCACCGACAACAACTACATGTTTATCTTTAGCACTAATATAATTTCCTTTTTCATAAGTATTATCAAGCAAGGCTTTAGTTGTTGATGCAAGAAAATCAACTGCTAAATGTATTCCTTTGCTATTTCGACCAGGTACTTTTAAATCACGAGCTTGTTTGGCTCCACAGCATAAAACTATCGCATCATAGTCCAACAATAATTCTTCTTTTGTAAGATCAACACCAACATTTTTATTGGTAATAAAAGTAATTCCTTCTTCTTTCATTAATTGAATACGTCGTTCAATTATTTTTTTATCAAGTTTCATATTTGGAATTCCATACATTAACAAGCCACCTAAACGATCTTCTTTTTCATAAACAGTAACTTCATGACCTTTTTGATTTAATTGATATGCAACTGTTAAACCAGCTGGACCACTTCCAATTACTGCAACCTTTTTACATGTACGAAAACTTGGTAAATTGGCTTTAATTAGACCATTTTTAAAAGCTGTTTCAATGACATATAATTCATTATCCTTAATTGTAACAGGATCATCATTCAATCCACATACACAAGCTTTTTCACATAAAGCAGGACAAACACGGCCTGTAAATTCAGGAAAACAATTTGTTTTTAATAATCTTGCTAGTGCTTGTTTTTCATTACCACGATATATTTCATCATTCCATTCAGGAATTAAATTATGTAAGGGGCACCCTGAAACTGTTCCTTTTATAGAAATGGCAGATTGACAAAAAGGTACTCCACAATTCATACAACGTGCACCTTGTTGTTTCCTTAATGATGGATTTAAAGACTGATGAAATTCATCGAAATTTAAAATTCGCTTTTGTGGTTTAATGGAAAAATTATCAACACGTTGATATTCTAAAAACCCTGTTGGTTTAGCCATGATATTCCTCCTTTATTCCGTGAATTCTATTGAACGCTTCAAGTTTTGCTACTTCAAGTGGATAGCCTCTATCTTCATATTCTTTGATTATTGTCATAATTTTTTGATAATCTTTTGGTACAAGCTTTTTAAAACAAGGCAACCAATTTGCATAGTCATTTAAGATTGTTTTAGCAAAAGATGAAGCTGTTGCCTTAAAGTGTTTATTAATCAAATCATATAATTCTGCTTGATCTTGACTATTAGTAACTTCTTCCATCAAGACCATTTCTTTATTTAACCGTTTATCTAAATCGTTATCCTGATCTAAAACATATGCAATTCCTCCGCTCATTCCGGCTGCTAAATTTTTACCTGTTTTACCAAGAATTACAACTTTTCCACCTGTCATATATTCTAAACCATGATCTCCACACCCTTCTACAATTGCAATTGCTCCAGAATTTCTTACCGCAAATCGCTCTCCGGCAAGACCATTTACATAAACCTCACCAGATGTTGCCCCATATAAAGCTACATTTCCTATAATTACATTATCATGACTATTATATTTAGCTTTAGAATTAGGATATATCGCTAAATGCCCTCCTGATAAACCTTTTCCAAAATAATCATTGGCATCACCCACTAAATTCATCGTAATTCCTTTAGGTAAAAATGCTCCAAATGATTGACCGGCACCACCGATACAATTAATGGTAAAAGTATCATCGTTTAGTTTTTGCTGATATTTTTTAGTAACCTCACTACCAAATAGTGTTCCAACACTTCGATCAAGACTAGAAACATGAATTGTTTCTTGATGTTTTGTCCCTCTATTCAATGCATCTTTAAAACGTGGTAAGATTTCTTTCATATCTAATTTATTTTCTAATTCAAATTGATAAATATCTTGTTTTTTAAAATGAACAGGATAAGCTTTTTGATTTAAAATTGCTTTTAAATCAATATCTTGACCAATCTTATCTTTAACTTTTAAACAATCAAGATGACCAACCATTTCTTCAATTGTTCTAAAACCAAGACTAGCCATAATTTCTCGTAACTCACTAGCTATAAAAATCATGAAATTCATTACATATTCCGGTTTACCTTTAAATCTTTTTCTAAGCTCTTTGTTTTGAGTTGCAATGCCAACTGGACAAGTATCTAAATTACAAACTCGCATCATGATACATCCCATGGTAACTAGTGGTGCAGTAGCAAAACCAAATTCCTCAGCTCCTAATAATGTTGCAATTGCAACATCACGACCCGTCATTAATTTTCCATCAGTTTCTAATACCACTCGTGTTCGTAAATTATTTTCTACTAATGTCTGATGGGTTTGTAATAAACCAATTTCCCAAGGTAATCCAGCATGGTGAATTGAACTTTGATTTGCTGCTCCGGTTCCTCCATCATATCCTGAAATTAAAATAACTTCAGCTCCTGCTTTTGCTACTCCACAAGCTACTGTACCTACACCATTTTTAGAAACTAATTTAACTGAAATTCGTGCCTCACGATTAGCGTTTTTTAAATCATAAATTAGTTGTGCTAAATCTTCAATTGAATAAATATCATGATGTGGTGGTGGTGAGATTAAAGATACTCCGGGTGTTGAATATCGTGTTTTAGCAATCCAAGGATAGACTTTTTTTCCTGGTAAATGTCCACCCTCACCTGGCTTTGCTCCTTGTGCCATTTTTATTTGAATTTCTTTTGCACTTACAAGATATTCACTAGTTACTCCAAAACGACCGCTAGCAACTTGTTTAATTGCACTATTAGCTTTTCCATAAAGGCGTTCTATTTCTTCACCACCTTCACCAGAATTTGATTTTCCACCTAATTTATTCATGGCAATAGCCATGCATTCATGTGCTTCTTTTGAAATTGAACCATATGACATAGCTCCGGTTTTGAATCTTTTTACAATTGATTCAATACTTTCTACTTCATCTATAGATATTGCTTTTCTTTTTGAAAAATCAAAATCTAAAAGTTGTCTAATTGTATATGGTTTATCTTGTTGATTTAGTTGTTTTGAATATAATTTAAATAATTCATAATCATTATTTTGAGTAGCCCTTTGGAGCATAACTATTGTTTCAGGATTATATAAATGAATTTCTTTATCTTTTCCTTTACGATATTTATGAAATCCTAAACTGTTTAATGAAGCAAAAGTTGATAGTTTTGAAGAATCGTAAGCATAATTATGATAATAGCGAATATCTGCTTCGATTTCTTCTAAACCGATTTTTCCAATACAATTGATAGTATTAGTAAAATATTTATCAATTACTTCTTGTTTAATTCCAACTGTTTCAAAAATTTGAGCTGATTGATATGATTGTAAAGTTGATATTCCCATTTTAGATGCAATCTTTACAACTCCATGAACTATTGCCTGATTATAATCTTCAATTGCTTGATTTTCTTCTTTTTCCAAAATATTTTCTTGAATCATTTCATGGATACATTCATGAGCTAAATATGGATAAATTGCTTTAGCCCCATATCCTAATAAACATGCAAATTGATGCACATCTCGAGGTTCACCACTTTCTAAAACAATTGATACATTAGTTTCTTTTTTAGTATTGATAAAATGATGTTCTAGAGCAGAAACTGCAAGTAACGAAGGAATAATGAGTTGATCATAAGCAACATCTCGATCGGATAAAATAAAGATATTAACACCATCTATATATGCTTTGTCACATTTTACAAACAAATCATCTAATGCCTTTTGTAATGTTATTTTCTTTGAAAATGATAGCGAGATTACTTTACTACAAAAACCTTCTTGATTTAATTGTTTTATTTTATCAATATCTAATCGATCAAGAATAGGATTATTAATTTCTAAAACTTGACAGTTTTTAGCTTGATCTTGCAATAAATTACCTTGTGATCCTAAATATACAGTCGTATCTACTACAACATCTTCTCTTAATGCATCAATTGGTGGATTAGTTACTTGAGCAAATTGTTGTTTAAAATAATGAAATAAACGAGGATGACACTTACTTAACATAGCTAATGGTATATCAGTTCCCATAGCTGCTAATGATTCTTTTTTGTTTTGTGCCATTGGTAAAATAATATCTTTAACATCTTCATAAGTATAACCAAAAACTTTATATAAAATATCTCTTTGATTTTGATCAAGATATGATGCTTTATTATGTACTGTTAAGTTTTTTAAATGCAATAAATATGAATTTAGCCATTTTCCATATGGTTGTTTTTTAGCATATAAATTTTTACATTCTTCATCACTAATAATTTTTTTATTTATAGTATCTACTAAAAGCATCTTTCCAGGCTCTAATCTATTTTTACAAATGATTTTTTCTTCAGGAATATCTAATACTCCTACTTCTGAAGATAAAATTAAAGTTTGATCATCTAAGATATAATAACGAGCTGGTCTTAAACCATTTCGATCTAAAATTGCTCCCATTTTATTTCCATCAGAAAATAAAATTGCAGCTGGTCCATCCCAAGGTTCCATCATTGTCGCATAATAGTGATAAAAGTCTTTTTTATCTTGAGCTATTTCTTCATTTTTCCATGGTTCTGGAATCATTAGCATTATTGCTTTTTCTAAAGGTATTCCATTTATATATAAATACTCTAAAGCATTATCTAAAATTGCAGAATCTGAGCCTTGAATATTAACAATCGAATATTGATCATCATAGAATTGAGATTTTAAAATATCTTTACGTGCTAACATACGATGACTATTACCATGAATAGTATTAATTTCCCCGTTATGAGCAATCATTCGATTTGGATGTGCTCTTTGCCAACTAGGTGTAGTATTAGTAGAAAAACGAGAATGTACAAGAGCAATTGCACTATGATAATCATGATCTTGTAAATCATCATAAAATAATCGTAATTGTTCAACTAAAAACATCCCTTTATAGACAATTGTTTTAGCTGACAAAGAACAAATATATGTTTCTAGATTTAATTGTTCGAATTCACGTCTAATTTTATATAATAAGCGTTCAAACTCGATGTCTTTTTCAATCTGTTTAGGTCTTTCAACAAAACATTGCATTATATAAGGCATACACTCTTTAGCATTTTGACCAAGTATTTCATCATGATAAGGAACATTACGCCATCCCAAAAATTTTACTTCTTTATTTTTTACAATATCTTCAAATATTTTAAGTGCAATATTCCTTTTAACTTCATCTTGAGGTAAAAAGAACATCCCAATTCCATAATTATTTTCATCATTTAAATTTATATTTTGTAAAGCAGTAACTTTTTTAAAAAAATGATGAGAAATTTGAAGAAGAATTCCTACTCCATCACCAACTTTACCACTAGCATCTTTTCCTGCTCGATGTTCCAATTTCTCGACAATTTGTAAAGCTCGATCAACAACTGTATAATCCTTTCTTCCATCTATGTTTACAACTGCACCAATTCCACAAGCATCATGTTCATTTAGCAATTGCATCTTTAGATTTCTATCTTCCATAATCTCAACCTTTCTATTTCCCACTATCCCCATAATTAGAAAGTACTCTAGCTGATGGGTCATCAACTGTACATCCTGGCCACTTTTTATTTGGCATCCAATAGTCTTTAATCATATGGACTTGATGAGGATAATATTTTTCAAATATTTCTCGATATAATAATGCTTCTTTTGTAAATGGCTCAATATCTTGATACCGTTTCTTTTTTTCTTCAAACTCTTGATCTGTATATTTTAAATTAGCATAACGTTTTAATTCATCGCTTAACGAATGACCAACAGCATCGGAAAAAGCCGCCTTTTCTCTCATTAAAATATGTCTTGGTAAATATCCTTTATCAAAAGCTCGTCTTAATAAATATTTCCCTTTACCATAAACATTCATTTTCATGTGTGGATCAATATGCATAACATATTTAACAAAAGCCAAATCACCAAAAGGAACCCTTGCTTCAAGTGAATTAACACTAATACAACGATCTGCTCTTAAAACATCATACATATATAATTCACTAACTCGTTTTTTAGCTTCATTTAAAAAAGCCTTAGCATCCGGGGCAAAGTCAGTATACTTATATCCAAATAATTCATCAGAAACTTCACCGGTTAACAATACACGAATATCTGTATGTTCATGAATATATTTACAAATAAGATACATCCCTATCGAAGCACGAATTGTTGTAATATCATAAGTACCTAATATTGAAATAACTGTTTCTAAGGAGTTAATAACATCTTCTTTGGTAATAATTACTTCGGTGTGTTTGCTGTTGATATAATTTGCGACTTCACGAGCATATTTTAAATCAATCGCATCTTCGCTCATTCCAATTGCAAAAGTATGAATTGGTTTATTTAAAAGTTTTGATGAAACTGCACATACTAATGATGAATCTAATCCTCCGCTTAATAAAAAACCAATTGGTACATCAGCATCCAAACGTTTTTTTATTCCCGCTATTAATAAATCATGAATATTAGTACAAACTGTATCTATATCATCTTGATAACATTTTGTTACTTTAGTTATATCTAAGTAACAAATAAATTGGCCATCTTTATAATAGTGTCCTGGAGGAAAAGGATAGATTTTATCACATAATCCAACTAAGTTTTTAGCTTCAGATGCAAAAATAATTTGCTTATCTTTATCATACCCATAAAATAGTGGTCTAATTCCAATTGGATCTCTTGCAGCAATTAATTGTTTAGAATTTTCTTCATAAATAATTAATGCAAACTCGCCGTCAAGCTCTTTAAACATTTCTACACCTTTTTGTTCATAAAATGGTAGTAATATTTCACAATCACTTTCGCTACTAAAATTAATTCCTTTTTTTATTAACTCCTCTTTAATTTTACGAAATCTATAAATTTCCCCATTACAAACAAGATAATTATTTTTATATTTAAAAGGTTGCATCCCTCTTTGATCAATTCCCATAATCGATAAGCGATGAAATCCCAACACACATTGATCTATTTCAACAACTTTAGTAGCATCAGGCCCTCTTGAAAGGGTCTGATTGAACCCTTTCAAGAATTCTTCATGTGATATACACTTGCCATAATAGCCCATTATTGAACACATATAATTTCCCCCTCTTATAAAATACCAAACAATAATTTTCCGTATGTTGGAAATGGCCATAATTTTTCATCAGTTAAAGTTTCTAATTTATCACAAGCAACTCTTAATTCATTCATTTTGATAATAATATTATCTTTATAAAATAATGCTTGTTTTTCAAAATCATCTATTTCTTGTGCTTGTTTTAGATTTTCTTCTAATTTTAATGTTGTTTCATAGGCTTGATTTAGTAATATTGTAGTTTGTTCAAGAATTTCTTGTTCATATAAACTTTTATTAGTTGGTAATACTTGTTGTTTTGATAAAATTGTATCTGCAAGTTGTTTAGTGTAATTACTTATTGCTGGTAAGATTTCTTTTTTTGACATATTTACCATTGTTAAAGCTTCAATATTTAATATTTTGACATATTCTTCCATTAAGATTTCATAACGTGAATAAATTTCTTCATCATCAAAAACATGATGTCTTTTAAATAATTCACGGTTTTCTTCTTTAATAAAATATGGTAAAGCATCAGGAGTAGTTTTTAAATTTAATAAACCACGTTTTTTAGCTTCTTCAATCCATGCTTGATCATATCCATTTCCATTAAAAATAATTCTTTTATGTTCCTTAATTGTCTTTTGAATCAATTCATGTAATGCAGATGAAAAATCATTACTATTTTCTAAAATATCTGCAAATTCTTTTAATTCATCAGCAATTACAGTATTTAAAACAATATTACATCCTGCAATCGAAGAACTAGAACCTGGCATCCTAAACTCAAATTTATTACCAGTAAAAGCAAATGGGGAAGTACGATTACGATCAGTTGCATCTTTTGTAAACTTAGGTAATACATGTGCCCCTATTTTCATTAATTCCTTAACTTTTCCATCGTATGCTCGATCTTCTTCAATTGCTTCTAAGATTTCTGTTAATTCATCACCTAAAAATACAGAAATAATTGCTGGTGGTGCTTCATTTGCACCCAAACGATGATCATTTCCAGCTGTAGCAACTGATAATCTTAATAAATCTTGATGCTCATCAGCCGCTTTTAAAATTGCACATAAGAATAATAAAAATTGTGCATTTTCATATGGAGTTTCTCCTGGTTCTAATAAATTAACACCAGAATCTGTAGAAATTGACCAGTTATTATGTTTCCCACTGCCATTGATTCCTGCAAATGGTTTTTCATGTAGTAAAGCTACTAGATCATGTTTTTTAGCAGTACGTTGAATCAACTCCATTATTAATTGATTATGATCTGTTGCAATATTAGTTGTTGAAAAAATTGGTGCTAATTCATGCTGAGCCGGTGCTACCTCATTATGTTCAGTTTTAGCAAAAATACCTAATTTCCACAATTCAACATTTAAGTCATTCATAAATGCTTGTACTCTTGATTTAATTGTTCCAAAATAATGATCTTCCATTTCTTGCCCTTTTGGTGATGGTGCACCAAATAAAGTACGTCCTGTATAAATTAAATCTTTTCTTTGTTCATAATATTTTTTATCGACTAAAAAATATTCTTGTTCTGGTCCCACTGTTGTTTTAACAGAAACAACATCATTATTTCCAAACAATTTTAAAATTCGCATTGCTTGTTTTTGAATTGCTTCCATACTTCTTAATAATGGTGTTTTTTTATCCAAAGCATGACCAGAATATGAACAAAATGCTGTTGGAATACATAACACATTATTTTTAATAAATGCATATGATGTAGGATCCCATGCTGTATAACCACGAGCTTCAAAGGTTGCTCTTAATCCTCCGTTTGGAAATGATGAAGCATCAGGTTCACCTTTGATTAACTCTTTTCCAGAAAATTCTAAAATCATTTTTCCGTTTTTCTTAACATTGATAAAGCTATCATGTTTTTCTGCCGTTACCCCTGTCATCGGTTGAAACCAATGTGTATAATGAGTTACCCCATGTTCAATTGCCCAATCTTTCATTGCATTTGCTACAGCATTAGCAATTTTAATATTTAATGGTTTAGATTCTTTTAATGTTTTTTGTAATTCTTTAAATGTGTCTTTTGGTAATCTTTTTTCCATCGTTTCTTCATCAAAAACCAATTCCCCAAATAATTTTGTAATATCTTTTTTCATTAAGTTGCCCCCTTTTTATTGATAAATATATATCTTAATGATAAATATTTATTACTTATTGTTTGTATTATGCATCAAACATTATCTGTTGTCAATATATTTTTATTATTTTAATAAAATATTATCATCAAATAAAATAAAAAAACTATTAATAACCTATTGTTACTAATAGTTAAAACCATATAGATAATTATATTTTCAATACTAATTTATTGTAAATGTCGATAGGAAAGGAAAGAAAAGTTTTTTTACTATTATATCAAGTATTTTTAATATTTTTATCTATTGTTTTATTTTAAGTATTGTGTATCATATTATAATTTCTAACCAGTTAATATTTATTTTAGATTATTATTGATTTGTTGTACTATTAATTTTTATAGTTATATATTATTTTAAATAGTAATAAATATCATTGGTTATTATTTTTGACAATTGTACCAATTGAATCTACTGCAATATTTATAAATACTAATTCATCAAGCCAAATTAATTTTTCATATTACAGTAATATTAAAGAGAAATTTTTTAAAATTTACCGGTTAAACAGTTTGTTAAACTGTACCAGTTTTCCATCTATCACATTATATCTAGCAATTTATTTAATGATTTTAGATAGTTAATTAATGATGTGTATTTTTTTATCGCGTGTATTTTACATCATAGTACTTTTTATCTCATCACCCCTTTATCTTTTTCTTAACTATAATATACCATAATATATTAATTAAAATAAGTTAGATAAAATGTAAGTTTTTTTACATAAATTATAGACAAAATTTATGTAAAATTATTTTACATTTTTTTATCCCCCTCCTCTAAAAAAAGACTATTAATAATTTAAATCATTAATAGTCTTCAATACAATTTCTAATACTTATCAATTATATTTTCGAAAGGAAAGAAAGGTTTATTTATTATAATATTATATATTTTATTTAAAATTATTCATTCTACTACTCCTAACTATACAAGTTTAATTTCTTGCATATTAGCACCAAATATTAGTGTAGTAAATAATAGCTATTTATCTCTGTAACTAAATATTCATTTACTTTTTAAACAATACTTAATATGACTTATCAGCCTCGATTATTATAACTCAAGTTTTAAACTCTTGAGCCTGAGTCACTGTTTCACCATTAAATATTTAACAAGAATTTTATAAACATTTATTTATATAACAACTATCTTCTCCAATTTTATATCGTTATCACCTTCTTGACTATAATATAGCATATCGCAATTATTAAAAAAAGATAGATAAAATGTAAGTTTTTTTACAAAATTTACATCTACAATTATTGTAATTTTTTTTACAAAATTTGCATACAAAAAGGAGGAACAGATATTATTGATAAACTCAATAATTCTGATCTTCCTTATTTATTAACAATATTTTATAATTAATTTTCTTTTCTTTTCAATATTGTATATCCAGCAATGCTTAATAATGCAATTGTTGCAAACATTCCTGCTAAGCTTTCATCTCCTGTTTTTACACTTGCAGTTGTATCACCATTATTTACTGGTGTACTTACTGTGTTATCAGTTGTTACTGTTTGTAATCCTGCGATTGCTTTTGCTAGAACATCTTTTGCATTATCTACTTCTTCTTGAGTGGCATCTGGATTTTCATATACTGCTTTTGCTTCATCTAATGCTTTTGTTAATCCATCAAATGTTGCTTTTGTATAGTTCGCCCCGTTTAATCCATTTGCTTGATTAATTAAGTCTTCTAATAAGCTCTTATCTGGAATTAATCTTAAGTTCAAGAATGCTGTTACTAATTCACTGTATGCTGTGTTTACTTCTTCTTGCATTGCATTTTCATAGTTATATACAGCAATTGCTTCAGTTAATTCTTTATCAAAAGCTGTCCATGTAGTTTGAGTATATTTAGATGAATCTAATCCACTAACTTTATCGATGAATGCTTTTAATGCTTTTTTATCTCCTTTGAAGAATTCTAATTTTTGCATTACACTAGCAAGTCGATCAAATGCATTATCTACTTCTTCTTGTGTTGCACTAACATCATTATAAACTGCATTAGCTTCATCTCTTGCGGCAATGAATTCATCAACTACTGCTGGTACGACATTAGCTAAATCTTCATCAGTGATTGCATTAGCTAGATCTACTGCAATTTTTAATGCTACTTTATTGACACTATCAGTTTCTATTGGTTTAAGTGCTTTAATTGCTTGATCTAAGTTAGCTACAGCTTCATCTACTTGTGCTTGTGTTAATGAAACTGTTTCATAAACTGTTTTTGCATTTTCTAATGCTGCTTTAAATTCTGCTTTTCCTTCTTCTTTATATAAATCTAAATCAATTGCTTCAGCTTGTTTAATGATTTCTTCAAGAGCAGTTCTATTTAATGCAGTTAATTTTGCATGAGCATCAACTAATCCATCATATGCTTTTTTAAATACTTCGTATTCGCTATCATTTGGAATAGCTTTTGCTATTTCAATTGCTTCCATTAAATTAACATAGCTATCTTTTGTATAATTAGCTTGATTAATATCTTTTAATTGTTCGACATAATCATTTAAATCAAATGCAATTTTATATTGTAATGTTGCAAGTGCATTATCAATATCTTTAATAGCAATTCTTACATCATTAGCTGTTGCATTTTCTTTATCAATTATAGCACTACCGCTTAATAATTTATCTTTAAAAATATTAAATCCAACATAATGATATTTATCATAATCCTGAAGTAAAGCCACATTTTCTTCATATTTTGCTTGTAATTGTGATTTATCCACTTTAGCTGTTGGTTTACCAAATTCGAACCAGTCAAAGTTAGCTACCCAACCACTTCCATCTGTATGTAATTTTAAATATACATCATGACTTCCTGTAATTTCTTGATCAAATACTGCTTTACTTACTGTATAATTTGCCCATCCATTTGTAGTAGGTAAATTAACCGTTCCAATTGGATTACCATCCATATTGTCTAAATATACATCAATTCTTGAATTTGTTCCTGCACTTCCTGGATTATGTGAATAACGTACTGTCATTTCTGTTTTACCATTAAAATCAACACCATTATAACGAAGCCAAGCATTATTTCTAGCTCCTCCGATATTTGTTAATGATTTTCCAGTATTGTCTGTACTATTTTCAACTTTTAATTCAGCTCCTGACCAATCAGCTTTATTTTCTGCTTCAATATGATTTACACCAGAATTTACAAATTCCATGTAATCGATATTAGCTACATATGGTCTTCTACCATCATTTGTCCCTCTTAATACAAAACAGATATCTTGAATACCATTAATATTAGTATCTAAATCAGCAGTTACTGTTTGATAATCACTCCATCCACCAGTAAGAGGTAGCATGATAGTTCCTAATAATTCACCATCTTTATCATCTTTTCTAATTTCAATACGAGCATCTAATGCACAAGCATCTACACGGGTAGAATAACGTACATTAATTGTATCAGCTTCAAGATTATTAAAGTTTACATTATTGTATTTAATCCAAGCTCCATCGTATGTTCCACCTAAGTTGATAGCTTCGTTCTTTAAGCCATTTCCTGAGTTTTCATCACTCTTTTCAGCTTCTAATTTAACACTATCAATATCAGCAGTTTCTTTAAATTGTAAATAATCAACTTTAGCCACATATGGTTTATCACCTGTTGTCCCTTTGAAAACAAAGTATACATCATGTTTTCCATCTAATAATTCAGGATTACTAATTTTTACTTGAACTGTTTCATAACTTCCCCATGCTGTTCCTGTTGCTGGTAATTGAACGTCACCAATCAATGTACCATCAATACCATCTAGACGTACTTCTAAATGACTATCGCTGGCACAACGATTGCTAGCATTATCATAGCGAAGTTCTAAATATCTTGGACTTAGACCATTAAAATCAAGAGCATCATATCTTATCCAAGCACCATCATATGTTCCATGAAGTACTGAACCTTCAACTTTTAAACTTCCTCCTGATGTTGCATCACTGCTTTCTGCTTGTAGAATGGAGAATCCATCTCTTGGAATAGCAAGTTGTTCTTGAGCATCAATAATATCACCAATAGCTAAATCAATCTCTTTACTAGTTGCATTTTCTTTATCTAAAAGCGCTTGTCCTTTTGCTACTGCATCTAAAACTAATTGATAAGATGATTGTGTATATGCATTAGCATTTATATATGTTGCTTCAGCCATTGTTCTTCTTAATTTAGATGTATGATCATAATCAAAATCTAATAATAATGCTGTCATTCCTCCACGTGAACTTTGATCAATTTCACTAGCTAATGCACCATTAAATGCACTATTTGCAAATGCAAGTTCGATTTCTACATCCGCATCATGTTTTACTGCTTTTCCTTCAAAACTCAATACTACTGTATGATCGTCTATCTTGATCATTTTTGCAGTTAATCCTTCTGGTACATTGTTAATTTGTACTTTTCCTGTCACTACAAAATCTTCTTCTACTTCTCCAGTAAATGTTGCATCTCCTGTTAAAGTAATTGTTGATGTTTCTAAAATCGCTCCATCATCACTTTTACTTTCTTTAAATTTTGATTGTGAATATGTTAATTGATTATCAATAAACATCACTTTGACATTATCTTTTGTTTTTCGAATACTGTCTGTTATTGCTTCATTTGTTGCTTTGTCAGTTATTTCGATTGTTAGATTACTGATACTATCATTTAATGTATGATTTTTTGCTTTTCCATTTAATGATACTTCAACTTTATTTGTTTCTGTTTTTATTGCTGAAGCTTTTAATCCTTCTGGTACATTAGTAATATTGATCTTTCCTGTTGCTACTAAATCTTCTCCAATTTCTCCAGCAAATTCTTTTGTTTTTAATGTGATTACTATTTTTTGATCAAATGATCCATTATTTGCTTTTGATTCTTCAAACATTGCTGATGAATATGCTATTTCATCATCATCATATGTTGATGTATCGGCATTGTCACTACTTGATTTTGCAGTTACTCCATTTTGTGCCCATGTAGAAGGTGTATCTCCCATTTCAAATGATAGTGTACCGCCTCTAGTAATTTCTGAATAATCAATCCATGTACGATTAAATGATTTTCCATTTAACGTTGCTGATTGAATATAAAAATTATCAGCTGATACATTATTAGCTTCAATTGTAAATGTTTTTCCATTTCCAACATCTAGAGTTATTTTTTCAAAGAATGGTGAACCAATTTGGAAAGTTGTATCTCCTGGTGTCATAGGGAAAATACCCATTGCAGCTGATACAAACATCATTGCCATTGTTCCAGCATCATCATCCATTGTTTCTAAATATCCTTGTGGGCTTAATTTATACATTTTTTGAGGTTTATTTGATGATCCTGTATAGTTATCATTATATGTTTCTTTTGTATAAATAGTTCTTACCCAATATTGGGTACGGTCTGGTCTGCCAGCAAAATTAAATAGATATGGTGCATGTAATTCCACTTCGTTAGCAGCATTATGCATAATTGATTTTCCATCAGTATGTTCACCAAATAACATTGATAATGCATCAAACATTCGTTCTTTTCCACCCATCAAATCCATCAATCCATTAACGTCATTTGATAAATACCATGTATATTGCCAATGAGTTCCTTGATATAATCCCCCATTATAAGATCTTGGATCCACATTTTTCCAAGAACCATCAGCATTTTTACTTATTAATAAACCAAATTGTTTTTCTACATCATCAATAGTTTCTTGATCAGCATTTTCTTTATATAAATTTTTGTAATTAAATGAACGATCTAAAAAATACTCAGTCCCTTCTTCATGACCTAAAGCATCTGCAATAATTGATAAACACCAGTCATCATATGCATATTCAACAGTTTGATCCATTCTTCCAGGAACATAACCAATATCATCTTTAACTACTTTATTAGCAATTTTAATAGCCTCACGATATGCTTCTTCTAGATTATCAATATCTGTAAATCCTTTAGCCACACCATCTGCAAGTAAAGCAACAGCATGTTCTGTTCTTACATTTGGTACAGGTTGTTTATCATGTGACCATGTAACAATTCCATAATCTAATGCATTTGCAATTGATTTTACCATATCTTTATATGTATCTGGTTGAACCAATCCAATCATTGGATATTTACGATAATCATCCCATAATGTCCATGAATCATAATGTGTATAATCATTAGCTTCATGAATCTTTCCATCTGTTCCCCTAAATGTTCCACTTGTACTTGTAGCGTTTACTGGCGTCATGAACATATGATATAAATGTGTATAAAATAATTGTTTTAATTCACCAGTTGGATCACTAATTTCTGAGCTTTCTACTCTAACTTTACTTAATACATCATTCCATGCTTGATCAGCTCTTAAAGCAGCTGCATCAAAATCCCAGTCATTGATTTCATTATGCATATCAATTTCTGCTTGTTTTACACTGATCGGTGAAATACTTACTTTTAATTGAATTTCTTCATTTTCCTTAACATTAAAATTCATGACTGTTCCAATGTCATTACCTTTTTGTGAAGTTTTATCACTTAAAGTTGTATCATTCCATGTTTTTACACTATTAGCAGGTTTGCTTGTTTCCATGTAAAAATACATTGTATATTTACCACTTCCACCAACATTTCTACCACTAAATCTTCCACCAATAGCTGTAGTAGAATCATTTTGTTCTAATACATCTACATACGCATTTCTAATATCCGTACCATGATAAGTATAGTTTAAGTCAGTAATAATATTTACACTTCCAGCTTTTGGAAATGTGTAACGATGAAAACCGGTACGTTGATCAGTTGTCATCTCTGCTTTAATCTTACCAACTTCTGGACTATCTTGAACATCATTATCTTTTCCAGTTTTAGGTGTTAATTCAACACTATAATATCCTGGTTTAGCTGATTCATCTTCTTTTGTATAATTCATCGCACGAGTTTTAGCTTGAGGTCTTTTACTATATTCTACATATGTAGGAGTAACTAAAACATCTCCTCCCGCACCTTGACCTCCAACTCCTTCGATTCTTGTATGTGAAAATCCCTGAATTTGTAATTTACTGTAATCATATCCAGCGTGATCAAGTGTATTATGTGGATATGTATCAGGGCTTAATTTAACTAATCCATTTGGTACAACACTTCCTGGGAATAATTGACCATAGTCAACATCAGTACATACAAATGGATCAACATATTGAGTATAGCTTTCTTCTTGTTCAACTGCATTTACTTTTCTCGATGGTGAAGTAATCGCCATTGTTGAAAATGCAACTATAAAAGCTAACGCTCCCTTTAATAAACGAGTAATATTTTTATTCACTTGTTTTCTCCTTTCTCATTTTTTTATATTAATAACTTAATCCCCTCTAACTTTATCACCACCTTTAAAATCATAAAAATTATATGTCATATATCAACGATAAAAACATATCATGTTAGTAAAAAGATTGTAAAAATTATGTAAAACTTTTTACCTAATTATACTATAGCATAGTAAAACTATTTAGATAAGTTAGATAAAATGTAATTCTTTTTACATTATTTCTATCTAAAAAAAATGTAAAATAATTTTACGTTTTTTTACACCTAAAAAAAGACTATCAATAATCAAGTTATTAATAGTCTAATTTTATTAATCTTCTTTTCTTCTTAATAACGTAAATCCAGCGACACTTAATAATGCTATACCTGCAAACATTCCAACTAAGCTTTCATCACCTGTTTTTACACTTACTGTTGTATCACCATGATTTACTGGTGCTTTTACTGTTTGTAAGTTTGCGATTGCTTTTTCTAATTCAGCTTTTGCATTATCTACTTCAACTTGTGTTGCATTTGGATTATTAATATTAAATACTGCTTTAGCTTCATTTAAGGCTTTTGTTAATCCATCAAATGTTGCTTTAGTATAATTTACACTTTCTAATCCATTTGCTTGATTAATTAAGTCTTCTAATAAACTCTTATCTGGAATTAATCTTAGCTTCAAGAAAGCTGTGACTAATTCATTGTATGCATTGTTTACTTCTTCTTGCATTGCATTTTCATCGTTGTATACACTAGTTGCTGCTGTTAAGGCATCATTGAATGGTGTCCATGTAGCTTCTGTGTATTTAGCAGCTTCTAAATCACTTACTTTATCAATGAATGCTTTTAGAGCAGTTTTATCTCCTTTGAAGAATTCTAATTTTTGCATGATACTAGCAAGTCTGTCAAATGCTGCATCTACTTCATCTTGACTAGCAGTTGTATCATTATATACTTCATTAGCCTTATCTCTTGCTTGTTTGAATTCATTAACGACTACTGGTACAACATTAGCTAAATCTTCATCAGTAATTGCATTAGCTAAATCTAAGGCAATCTTTAAAGCTACTTTATCACTATCGACTACTTTATCTCCATATAAATGGAATTCATAAATTCTTGCATTATTTTCACTTGCATTACCTAATTTTTTAATTAATAATCTAAAATTATCACCTACAACTGGTGCATCTAAATTTGCATAATAAAGATTTTCTTGATTACCTGTTACATTATAAACATCTTTCCATTCACCATTTTCTTTAACTTGTAATTGGAAATCTCTGGTAATATAACTTACATTTTCTTTTCCAGCATTTAATAATTCTAAAGCATCTACACGATATTTTTGTGGTAATTTTACTTCTAGCCAGTAGTATCCATTATCATCATTACTATTTCGACAACTCCATTTTGTATTTGGATCAAAATCAATGGCTTTACTTGCATCTTCATTTGCATTAACAGCGTGATTTACAGATACTTCAATACCTGGTGTTTTCATGATACTTCCTGTAAACGTTGAATAATCCTTATCACCATATACTTCAAATTCATAAATTCTAGTTGTTCTAGCTTGATTTGCTTGAGTTGGATTTGTTACATACAAACGAACATAACGACCTTCAAACATAGGTAAAGTTCTTGATGTTGTTGAATCAGTATTTCCTACAACACTATCAATATCTAACCACTCATCTCCTGATTTTACTTGAAGTTTGAAATCTCTTGTATTATATGATGCCTGTTCCCCACCAACTTGAGCATGTTTTACAACCCATTTATTTAATTGATAAACATCTCCCAAATCTACTTCTAGCCAGAAATTAGGATTTGCTGATGATTCATTATCTTTACTACACCATTTAGTTTTAGTATTGCCATCAACAGCATATTTTCCATCTTCTTTTTCACTATGTTTACCACTAACTGTTACATTTTTATTTTTTGCTATATTTTCTGATGAATTTAATTTTTTACCAGTTAAACCACTACTATTTTCTACTTTTAATTTTAATGAATCTGAAACATTTCCAAAAATATCAACTGCAACTACAGTATAATAGAAAGTCCCTGCTTGTTTAGTTTCACAATAACTTAAATCATTTGTAGTCGTTAAAAAACTCACTTCATCAAAATCATAATTTTCTTTATCACTACGATATACTTGATATTCTTTAATCTTAATATTATCAATTGCTTCAGGCCAACTAAATTTAACTAAGCCAACATCAAGATATCTTTCATCTAATTTAACTTCTCCACTTAATATCGGTTTTTCAAAATCAGAAATATCTACTTTTATAATTGGCACATTTAATGATTTATTCCAAAATAATCTTCTGCTTCTACTTTAAAATATTTAACTTCATTTGATACATTAAATGTATAAGTGATATCTTTAGTTGAAGTAACTAATGTTTTATCATTTAATTCAAAGTTTTCTTGAGTTGAACTATAGATATTATATTGTTTAATTTGTGTATTATCAGTAGCCTTATTCCAATTTAATGCTAAAATACCTTCATTTAATTTTGAATCATCTAATGTTAGTTCAGTTACATTACTAGGATTTTCATTATCTACTTCTCTTGCCCAATCACTTGGTTGACTACCCATTACATATTCTAAAGTTCCACCTTCTTTAATTTGATTCCAAGTTAATTTAGAAGATGTTAATGGCTGTCCATTCCATGTTGCTGATTGCACATATATATTTTCATCACTAACATTAATTCCTTTAATAACAAAATCATTTCCTGATCCTAAATGGTAAGTAACTTCTGGTAAACGTGTTCCATGTAAGTAATAATTATTAGTTCCTGACATTGGAAAGAATCCACTCATCATAAACAAATACATAGAACTCATTGCACCATTATCTTCATCACCTGGATAACCAACATCAGTATATTTACTTAAATATGCATCAACCCACTTACTTGCTAAATCAGGACGTTGAACTTCATCGCTTGCTAAAGTCCAAATTGTTTGAAATGCTGGTTCATTTGCAAAATTAATATAGCCTTTTCCTAAAGCATAATCTAAACGATTAGCATATTCATATTTACCACCCATTTTTTCTACAAGAGTTGGTAAATCAAATGTAGGAGAATAACTACCTTCCCAAATTCCAGCTTCATAAAAATCATCACCATATCCTTGCCATTTCATTTCAGTACCATCATATCCTAAAAAATGACTTGGATCTACAGTTGCATAACTTCCATTAGCTGCTCTTTTATGAATAAACCCTTTATAACCATCTGATGATTCGAGATTTTCATCCCAATTGTTTAACCACTTCTTAGAAGATTGAATATATTTTTCATAATCTTCTTGATAACCTAAACCTTTTGCCATCATCGCTACAGCATAATCATTATAAGCAAAACCTACTGTTGCCGAACTTGGTCTCAAACGCCATGAATACTTATCACCATTAATAGCTTCGGTTTCACCAGTATTCCATCCTAATGTTGCATAATTTTTTGAACGATAATTTTCTGCTTCCCCTTTAACTATTTGGTAAGCTTCTTGCCAATCTACACCTTCAATTCCTTTTAAATATGCATCAGCAATAATATTTTCAATATCATTTCCACCTTGTCCACAAACATATTCTTTTCCTTGAATATAAGCATCTGATATTTTTCCATTTTCTTTATAACGTTTAATAAATGAATTAATATTTGCTGCTACCATTTCTGGACGAGTTAGTTGTAAAAATGGAAATACTGTTCGCCAAGAATCCCATAATGTATAATAATCATCCCATGTTCCATGATCTTCACTGCGGTCTCTTGGTTGGACATTAGTATGATATAAAGCAGTATAAAATTTACCTTTTGTTTCTTTATCAACTTCACTACCTAATTCTACTTTTCCAAGTACTTCATTCCACACATCTTTAGCTTCTTCTTTTTCTTTTTCAAAATCAAATCCACTTATTTCATTATTCAAAAATTCTTTTGCTTTATCTACATTTACAAAAGAAATTGCAATTTTAACATTAACTTCTTGATCACTTGAAGTATCAAATTTTACATAAGCACCAAAATGTTCCTTATTAGATGATTTTTCTAAACTTAAAACATTATTTTTTAAACCATTTTTATCCCATGTTCCAATCTCTGCGATATCTTGATCAAATTCTAAAGCAAAATACATATTCCAATTACTAGGATTCCAGTTTTTACTAAATGTACCTCCACCAGTAATCATTTTATTTTCTTTATCAATATTAACTGATCCAGATTTTAAAGCTACTTCTCCACCAATTTTCCTACTTACATCAATTAATAATGATGAATCCGCATTTTTTGGATAAGTGAAACGATAAATTGCTGAATGTTGATTAGGTGTTACTTCAGCTTTAATATCATATTTATCAAGCTTAACTGTATAATAATTTGCTTGTCCTTTTTCTTCACTTATACTTGAAGCATGATCTCGATCATTTGTTTTTATTTCACCAGTTTGCGGTGATAATAAGAAATTACCATATGATTTTTTCCCCCAGAACCTTGCGTATATAACTGACCAAAACCAACTACAGGATTTCCACGATGATATCCTCCGTTATCAGGTGGTGTTGTTTCAGGACTTGGATGAATAGAACCATTAGGTAATGATGGACCAGCTGATGTTGATCCTTCATCGACATTAGTTCCAAATAAAGTATTCGTATATTCAACATAATTTTCATCAGTTTCATATGTTGCATCAATGTTTACACTATTTATTGAAAATACTGACATAGTCATAAATGCTGATAACAAAACTGCAACAACTTTTTTTCCACTAATATTCATAATCTCATTTTTCCTTTCTCAAAATTAAAATCATTAATCGAAATATTATACATAATTTAAAATTTTATTAATTTCACCTCCTTAGATCATTAAGAAACTTATTTACATTTTAATTATAAATCCAATAAAAAATTTTTTCTATTTAGAACTTTTGTAATTATTTTTTCAAAAACTCCAAATAAATTAAAAAAGGTTACTGATATCTTTTTATCAGCAACCTAATTTATTAGTTATAAGAGGAAAGAAAACGATCTTAAATATTATTTAATATTAATCTTTTCTTTTTAATGCTGCATATCCAGCTACACTTAATAATGCAATTGTTGCAAACATTCCTGTTAAGCTTTCATCACCTGTTTTAACACTTGTAATATCACCATTAATTACAGGTGTTTTTACTGTGTTATCAGCTGTTACTGGTTGTAATCCCGCAAGAGCTTTTGCAAGAACATCTTTTGCATTATCTACTTCTTCTTGGATTGCATTTGGATTAGCAAATACTGCTTTAGCTTCATTTAAGGCTTTTGTTAAGCCATCAAATGTTGCTTTAGTATAATTTGCACTTTCTAATCCTTCTGCTTGATTGATTAAATCTCCTAATAAATCTTTATTTGGAATTAATCTTAAGTTTAAGAAGGCTGTAACTAAT
>JAGZCC010000078.1 GCA_018369555.1 Thomasclavelia spiroformis | reverse complement strand
ATTTCCAAGCAAATTCTCCTTTCCAAGGTTCAATACTGTATAAAAATAATCTTCCATCTTCATCCCTTGCAATAAAGTTATATTCTACTGCCTTAGCAACTTTTAAATATTCATACTCAAATCGAGTAAGTTTAATTGGTTCTTTATATTCTTCTAATAATTCCAATAATGATAATCTCAAGCATTCTGAGCAATCTATACCTATTCTATAACAGTTAACACTGTAATTCTGATTTGTTGCAATCTGAGCTAAATAACACCGTAAGGTATTATTTTCGTCATTAAAATTTTTAATCTCGTCTTTAATCTTTTCTATCTTTAGCATTCTCTTCATCCTCCAATTCCCTATATCTTTCTTCAAGAGAATTCAATATAATAAAACAACCTAAAATAAATAAAAATGCTACTGTAAGTATGGTTAGTAATATGTTTAACATTTCTATTTACCTCTCCAAATTTCTACAAAAAATCTAATGGTAACAGCCAGGGCTAGAAGCCCCAGTGCTACACTTACCAATCCGATTAATATTTTAACCATTTGTTACATTCCTTTATCAAAATAACAGTCTCCGCATACTGCATAACCAAAACCGATATGATCATGAATTTTGTGTGATGTATACGCATCTCCGTAAGTTATTTTTTTACCGCAGCACGCACACGATACAATTACATCCATATCATTTTCATATTTACTTGATCCTTCTGGTAATTCATAATGATCATACGTACCTTTTGTTTCGTTCCATATTCTTGCTTGCATTTTAATACCTCAGTTTAGTGTGTTTATTAAGCACAATACTTTTATTTTTTTTACGACATTTAACATTCTTTTGTGCTTGACTATATTTGTATGTTTGTTCTTCTTTTTCTTTGATTATTTTATTTGGATCTATCTCTGGCCAGAAACATTCTCGGCACCCTGATTTGCGATTTTTCCATAAATAAAATCTCTTGTATTTTCTTAATAAAGTCCACATTTTCTATACCCTTATGTCTTTCAGCTTTTTATTTAATGACCGCATTAGTTTGTAAGGGAACTCGTTTTTTTGGAGATACTCAAACCATTTTTGTGAGTTAGTAAATCCCTTTATTCCACTAAAGTTAGTGTGTGAATACGGTGTAGCAATAACTCTATTTAATGCTGCTACATAATCATTATTGAATATTTCTTTTTTTGCAGATCCCATACAAATTGTATTTTCAGTTAATTCATTCGGCATTGGATATTCATATAGATTGGTTTCTAAACCCTCGTATTCTTTGTAAGAAAAAGCCGTTATTTTTTTTATTTTTGAATCATGATGATGAACAATATAAATTGCATTCGGAAAATTAATCTTGTAGCTTTTATCAAATAAAGTCACGATTCTTTTATGTTCCGGTTGTCTTATTACTACATAACGGAAATTAGCAGCTATTATTTGTTTGTCTAAAATAGTTATTCTTTCACTTGTGTTTTCGGTATATCCATTGTTTACAAGTGTTGAAACAAGAGCTTTAACAGATATATTTTTAAAAACTATTTCATTTCCTTTTTTTATACAAAGTTCAGCATCACGATTGTTCGAATCAAATCTAACTACCATTTGGCTCATATTATCACCTCGTTTTCAGTTTCTAGAATTTTTATTATTGCAGTAATTAAATCATCTCTTTCATAATCACTTATTTCATCAATGGCAGCTGAAATTCCTGAATTAAAAACTCTATTTGTTTGAAGCTCTTTATTTAGATCCTCTATTGCATTTGCTATAATGCTTGAGTCAATATATTGATCATAAAACCCTGAAGCTTCTAAATATGTATACTCCATAAGCAGGAATTGTCCATTCTCCATATAAAACCCTAGTTGATTACATAATGCATAAAATGAACCGTTCGCTTTATAATTCTTTCTTAATCGCCTTGCAAGCGATTTGTTATAAATTTTTAAATGATATAACCTAAATCCGATAGTTTCAGCACAGTAACTATCTAATTTTCGTTCTTCACCATCGACGTAATAACATTCGTTTTGTGCTTCTTTATAGAATCTGTTAATGTGTTTTCTTACTTGCAATGGCATATTATTAGATATATTAATAAATTCTTCATTTTCTTCGTCATACATATATCCAAGTACACCATCAACTTCAGTTAAGACAAAATCATCAGACTTAATAAAGCTTTGAAAAATATATTGGTATATATTGGAATTAAACAGATCGTTAAAAACATGTAAATTTAAAAGTTCTAAATCTTGTTCATAATCAATAAATATTTCTCCGAGTGAGTCTGCATATTCCTCAAACGTATCTATACAATCATCAGATTCCAGCTGATAGCCAATTATTGCTTCAATTAGTGTTAAATCATTGTTTTTGTAATTATATTGTTTTTTAGTAAAATACTGTCTCAAATCGTTTGACAACCTGAACACCTTCTTTATATCCTGATTTTAATAATGCATGACAGTGTTCCAATACTGCTACTGCCATTTTTGCATTAGTAACAAGATATTGAATATTTCCATTAGCAGCTTGATCTTGGCAAGATACTTCATCGGGATGCTTATCTTCATCTAATTTGTATACTTGACTTCTTAATTTCCCAGTAATCACACCTTGCTTTTTCGATACCGTATAAACATTACCCTCGTATTCGCTATTTGCGGAATCAATGTAATAACAGTATTTCAAATCCTTGTCATTTATTACTTTTTCAATAATTTTTCTAGTCTTATCATTATCAACACACCCAAGAATTACTGGTATATATGCTTTATAACTTTTTATTAAATTAATTAAATTTTCATCATTTATGTACTGATCCATAAAAATACAATTAGTATCGTAAAGAGAATTTATTTTTCTTGATAATGCAACAGCTTTATTATCTCCAACATCCTGTTGCTGATATCCTTGTCTTACTATGTTTTTCTTTTCAACTACATCACCATCAATAAGGCACATTCTATTTCTAGTATCTGTTAGTAATTTTGGAAGATCTCGAGCCAATAACGACCCGGTTCCTCCAACACCAACAATGTAAAACATATATCTCATAATCAATTACCCCTTTTTATGCTGTTTTGCATTTGCAACAACGACATTATCATCTTCAATATATGAATACTCCATTGTTCCGGAAAATTCATAGTGTTTGTGTGCCAGCATAATTTTAGTAATTTCAGATTCTTTATACGTTTTACCCTCTTCAAAACCATAGTTGTCAATGTCAATTAAACAACCTTCACTATAAATATTAAACGGATAAAGATAGCCTGCTTTTTCATTCTTAGTTGCTTTTGTTTTAGAAGTTTTAGCTTTCTTCTTTACTTCTTTTTTTGGTTCTTCCTTAACTTCCTTTTCAGGTTCGTTTACTGCAGCTTCATTTTCAACAACCTCAGCTTCTTTAATTTCTTCTTTTTGTGGTTCTTCAACCTTAGTTTCTTCTTTTAATAAATCAAACAATCCCATAAATCTTTCCTCCTTTAAATCGACTGCATAGTCAATCCTATTTCTTCAATTACAACAATGACTTTATCCTCTTCACCAAAACGTTTCATAGCCACCTGATCTACGACTTGCACATCGTCCTTAAAAGCAACCTTGTTAAGTGCATCTAATATACATTTTTGTATATTATCAACGTCAGGTTTCTTTGTTGGAAGAAATTCATTATTTAATAATTTAGCTCTTTTTTTCTTACTTAAACTTTTGGCTGGCTTAACATAAATAAACGTCATAACCTTTACAGCTTTATCACTTATGTAATTCCTATATTTACTTCTATAGCAGTGTTTTATAAATTTTTCATAGTCTGATGTTTTCTTTGGTGTATAGGCTTTTGCAAAACCACCTTGCATAGTAAACTTAGGTCTACCCTTGCCAACTGCTTCACCTGGAACAACAAACCTTAATTTTTTTAGATCATCACTTAATACATTAAGCGAGCATTGGGTCGAAGTCATCTTCGAACTCCTCCTCGAGTTTTTCAGCTTCAGACATTAAATTATCAAGTTCTTTTTCTTCAACATAAGTATCATTTCCAACAACTTCTACTGTTACTTTTTCGGGTAACTCTTCAATTTTATTTATTATTTCAGATGCTAAATCATCATCCTTTTCAAAGTTAATTTTTTGCTGAACTGCCTCACTTTTACGAGGATTATATCTAGTATTAAAAATCAAAGTAATCGATGCAGTGGTATAACCATTATCAAATTCAACTGCTTCATTGCATAATATGTATTCAGCATTCCACTCATTTCCAACGCGGTCATTAAAACTATCCTTGTCCGAACAAACATAGACATCAAAATTTTTTAATTTATTGATAAACTTCAAATCATCATCACACAACCAAGCCTCAGATAGAGTTACAATTTTAGCAATTTTACATTCATCACTTGAATCCAATTCGAATACATGAGTTGCAAAATAATCGGTATTGACAAAAAACTCCTTAACACTGCTTAAATATTCATCACTGCATGGATAAAATTCTAGTTTTTCAAGTTTAATGTCATCATTAGGCAGCAATGATATCTCATATGCTGCATCTTTAAAATCGTACATTTCGCGATCAAATTTTTCTGTATGATAGTCAAATATTCCTGCATAGTTATTAGCAATAAATTTCAGCTTTTCACCATCACCGAAAATTACAATATTTTTAGAACCAGTTTTCTTGAAAATATCTTTGGCAATTGCTAAGAATTTATATAAAAACGGTTCATAAGACTTTTTAATTAACATTTTTAATTTCCCTTTCATAATAAAATTCTTTTTTTAATAGGTTTTCTTTGATATAAGGAACTTTTAGTCATAATAGGTAAAATTATTACTCTTATAGTTAAAAACTCCTTAAAATCAAAATTTTACTTATTCTTAAAACTGTATATCATCTTCCATGATGTCGTATGTATTCACATCTTCCATAAAATCACTCGGACCTGACGATCCATTATGAAAATAATTATCGTTGGCCATCTGCTGAACCTTTTGAGTATCCATAGGTGCCTCGTTTTGATTTCTAGTATCAAGGAACTGCACGCTATCGCATCTAACCTCAACAACAAATACCGTTTTACCGTCTTTATCATCGTATGTTCGGGTTTGAATTTTTCCTTCAACACCGACTAAGCTTCCCTTAGAACAGTATCTTTCAACATTTTCAGCAGGTTTGCGCCATACAACACAATTAATAAAATCTGCTTGTCGTTGACCGTCTCCACTTGTAAAATTACGATTTACCGCTAAAGTAAACGAGGTAACCGCATCGCCTTGTTGAGTTCTTCTAAGTTCAGGATCTCTAGTCATTCGTCCAACTAGGACTACTCTATTAATCATTTTATAGCCTCTTTTCCAAACGTGCGATTTTTAAGTGCATAGCATTTATTAATTCTTCGTCATAGATTCCATAAATCAATCTAATTTGAGTCATCATGATATATACATCCGCAAGTTCTTCTACAATCTGATGATAATTAGAAGCTCCTCGTTTTGATTTAATAATTTCTTTTGTGAGTTCGGCCATTTCTTCGACTGCAACATCTAGCTGTGCCTGTTTCCCATATTTACAAATTGCTTTTTTTAACACCAGTATAGGATCTTCGTATTGACTGTTACTTTCGTTAAATGTACTACCGTAAATATTTTTATTTTTTTCATTTATTGTTTTGTTTAATACTTTTAAAAATTCTTTAAATTCATTATTGTTATCTCTTTTCATTGTTTTTCTCCTATTCGTACTGTCTATATCATCATCTAATCTATACTTATCTAGACTAGACTGATCTGTGTTTACCAATGGTACACATTTGGTATACCAATATCACTAATATCAATTACTTATATGAAAATCTGTTATTTAAAGGAACATTATTAATTGTCGTTACAATCCTTTCACAATTAGAATTGATATGCTCAGCATACATATCTCTTACTGTATCTTCGTCTAAGTTATAATTTTTTAGTTTTGCCAAAAATTCATTAGCCATCTTTTTATCTTTAAATTTGAATGGATACATAACATTGGGAGAACGAACATAAATTGCATAGTTATTACTTAAAGTTTCGATTTCAAATCTTAAAGATGGTTGGATGCTTTTCACTATCTCAGGTAAATTTGGAATATATGTATTTGAACTAGCTAATCTTGTTATCGCATCTTTTACATCTGTTAAGCTATATTCACAAAGCATGTTGTACCACACATCCTTTGTTACAGAGTCAATTTGCAACTTTCTATTAGGATAAAGTGCATTCATAAATTTTAGAATTTCCGTAATTTCAGATTTTTCCATTTTTTTGTTTCCTTTTCAAATTTTTTAACGATTTTTAAACACATACTATTTATTATTCAAAGTGCTGCATTTTGCATGCATACCGTTCTTTACGTTCTTTACGTTCTTATACGTTCTTATATATAAGGATAAGGTGTAATCTAAAATTACATCTCATGTAATCGAGGATTACTTTTCTTGTAATCTAAAATTACATCTCATGTAATCGAGGATTACATCAGTTACTTTGATATTTCTTGTAATTTATGATTTTTATTTTTGCTCCTTCTCTACTTCCTTTCGTAAATTCGTAATCAATATAGTTGTTTGTTTTTAGGAATTTCATAAATTTATCAAGAGCAGGTCGTCCTATGTTTAAATCATCTGCTATCTCCTTTTTTGTAGCAATAAACGTTCCTGCCTCTGAACCACTAAATTTGGCGTTAAAGAGGCAGTACGTAAACAGTTGCCAAACATATGGATTTTTAAACACTTCTGTTTCTTGTGCTTTTCTATACAATTTTATGTAGCCTTTTGTATCTACCTCTTTTGCCATTTATAATTCTTCCTTACATCTGCATTGGATCAATGTCCTCTAGCACCGGTTCAGGTTGAGCTTGATTTACTTGATTCATAACTTCTTCAACAGTTGGTGCTGAATTTTCCTCAATAGATTGAGTTTGCTCTTTTTCGACCGCTGCATTATCAATTACGTTTTCATTATCAACATACTCTGGTTGTAAATCTTTTGTAATAACGGCTTGATCGGATTCAACTGCTTTTTGCATTTCGGTACTTAATAAACCATGTTTAGATAATAATTGTCTTAGCATCGTTTTCTTTGCCATTTCATCAAAATTCTTGTACCAGAATGAACTGTACTTCCACTGTTCGCTTTGTGGAATTTTTCCTTCTTGTAAATCATGATACTTTTCCAAATCAAACGCCATTGAATACGTATCAGCATGATTTTCCATTTTTGTCTTTGACCAGTAAAGTCGTTTAATATAACCGTTTTTCATTTCAAAATATGCCATATATCCAACAACTGGGAGATTCTCTCTGATATCATCATCTTCTACGAATTCAAATTTAGGTCTACCCGTGAACTTGTCACGTCCTTTATATTCGCCCTCTTTAATTTCAATAGCATCAATATCAATATATTCACTAGTTCTAATAGCTAGTTGGAGTAGTCCTTTGTACCCAAGCTGAAATTGTGCTTCTTTAGTCCCTTTCTTACGATTGTTAAATGGAACCATGTAGAAATATCCAAGTTGTGGACTAGGTTTTAAATGTAATGACTGCCCTAATAACGCTGCACTAATGATTGTCTGCGGATCACATTCAGCGAGTGCTGGGTTTGTGTTGACTGCACTTGTAATACTTGTAATAAATTCCTGTGAATCAGTCGCACCAACCATTTGATGAATTTTTGTTCTCATTAAATCACTATTGATTAAATTATTAAATACCTTAATTCCAGTTGACTTTGTTTGATTTTTTGCCACTTTACTTTGCATTGCCATGTTAATTAATCTCCTTTACATTGTATTTACTAACCGTTCCTGTTTCTGGCTCAACTAGCTCTTTTTCAATCATTTTTACTTCATTAAAATCAAATTCTTTACTTTGTTTTAGAAATTCCATGTATCTATTCAACATTTGTAGTGATGCTAAATCTCCTGTAAACTCAAATGTTTTAGTCCATGTTTTACCATTAAATTTTTCAGGTGTTTCTTTAATTTCTGTAACAACATATTTTCCAGTTGTTTTAGCAATAATTTCATCACCACGTTTAAATATCTGTTCATCTTTATTAGGTTCAATTGATGGTTGTTGAACCGCTTCTTGTTGTACTTTTTCAAGTTCCTTTTTATGTTGTGTTTCAAGCTGTACTTTTTGATGTTGTAATTCCTTCTCTGCTTCAGCTTTAAGTGCTTCTTTTTGTGTTTTTAAAGCGTTTATTTCATCTGTAATATTCTTTGTAATATCGCCAAGATTATTACCCACTTGATACTGAAGCTTATATTTTTCACGACCTATTAACTTTTCATCTACCCCAACCATAGTGCATGTATTAATGATGGTACTTTCAATAAGCTCCATATCTTTTTTGTATAGATTTTCCTGATTCATTAGGTCATTAAACTGGGTTTCAGCCTCACTCTGAAATTTTTTATTTGAGCATGATGCATTTAGCCATTTTTCATCAAATACAAACTTATTAGCATACTCCCTTGAAATCATTTCTTTTTTTATGAGTACTTCTTTAAGCTGCTCAATAATTTCTTCTCTTTCCTTGCGAAGTTTATCTTTTTTTTCTTGGATATAAACATCAACATCATTTGCAATTTTTTGAGCTGTAGTATTAAGTGCCTCTACAACACTTTTTACTTTGTTCTCGTATGTATTAAACGAATCCATATATACTTTTTTGGAACGTTTTCTTTCATCGTCAATGGCTTTTGCCCATTTTCTTAATTC
>JAGZCC010000077.1 GCA_018369555.1 Thomasclavelia spiroformis | reverse complement strand
CAAAACCGTCATCAACTACGGATAAATAAAGTTGATAGAGAGGAGAAGGTATAGTGTGTAATGACCAATTAAATGAGTCAATTACAATATACCAGGATATAGTTTGCATATAAATATTGATGAAAAGTCAAATTGTACTGGATGTTATGCATGTGAAAATGCTTGCCCAGTTCAGTGCATAGAAATGAAAACTGATGAAGAAGGATTCTGGTATCCAGTAGTCAATAATGATAAATGTATTAATTGTGAAATATGTATAAAAAGCTGTCCAATTATTAATTTTACGGCTGTTGAAAACACGCCATTAGTTTATGGAGGGTATAGTTTAAATAAAAAAAATTTACTTGAAAGCTCATCGGGTGGATTATTTACTGAATTGTCTTCTAAAGTCATAGAGTTAGGTGGTACAGTTTTTGGTGCAGTATTTGACAGCAAATTTAATGTTGTACATTTGGAAATAACAAAAACTGAAGATTTAAAATTAATGCGCGGATCAAAATATGTTCAAAGTAATATAGGAGCGAGTTATAAAAAAGCAAAAGAAATTCTCGAAAATGGAAAAATAGTTTATTTTTCTGGGACTCCATGTCAAATTGAGGGACTTTTGCATTTTTTAAAAAGAGATTACAAAAATTTAATTTGTCAAGATATTATTTGTCATGGTGTACCTTCACCTATGATATGGGATTCTTATCTAAAAAGGTTTAATTTAGATAAAGATGCAAAAATTTCTTTTAGAGATAAAAAAATTAGCTGGGAAAGATATTCTTTTACTATAGATAATTATTTTAGCCAACAAGGAATTGATAATGACTACATTAAACTATTTTTAAATAATTATTCATTAAGGCCATCATGTTATAAGTGTCATTATAAAACAATTACTAGGAGAAGTGATATAACTTTAGCTGATTTTTGGGGTGTTAAAGATAGCTATCCTGATTTATATAATTCGAAAGGTACATCTTTAATTTTTATAAATAGTGAAAAAGGAAAAAAATTATTTAATAGTGTAAAAGAAAATATCAAATACGAGAAAGTAGAGTTAAAAAAAATTATTAATAAAAATTCAACAATAAGTAAATCAGCATACTTACCAAATAATAGAGGTGACTTTTTTAAAGAGATTAATGATAAAAACTTTAGAAAAGTAACAAATAAATATGTTCATATACCATGGAAACTTAAATTTAAGAGGAAGCTAAAAAGATTATTTATAAGGAATAATTAAAAACATATGCAAAATCAAAGAAAAGCAGGAATAATTTTATCATATATTTCTACGGTATTAAATATGCTGATTTCACTATTTTTTACACCATTTTTAATTTCATCATTAGGTAATGTTGAATATGGTATATATCGTATTGTTCAATCTTTTGCAGGCTCGCTGTCTATTATGACATTTGGAATAGGGACCTTAGTGTCAATAATTATAGCTAAATGTAGTACAGATAATGCTAAAAAGCATGAACAAGAAAATTTTTTGGCTATGTCATTGATAATATCTATTTTTTTGTCTCTATTAATACTTTTTATAGGATACATTATATCTTTTGGAATAGATGATTTATATAAGTCAACAATGACTCTACAACAAATTATCTTAATAAAAAAAATGTATATTATTCTTGTGATCAATATTTCTGTTACGATATTTAATGATCTTTTTACTGGAATGATTAACGGGAATGAAAAATTTATTGTATCAGGTAGTATTAAAATTTTTAGATACATTGCAAGGGTATGTATATTAATAATTCTTCTAAGTGCTGGGTATAAATCTATTTCGATTGTATTAACAGATCTATTGATTAATGTAGTGTTAATAATTTTTGAAATTTTTTACTGTTTAAATAATTTACATATTAAAATTAAATATTACTATTTTGATAAAAAGTTGTTTTATAGTACATTTGCATTTTCAGTTGCTGTATTTTTACAAGCAATTGTTAATCAAATAAATCAAAATTTAGATAGTATAATATTGGGGGCAATGGTAAAGCCTAATTTAGTTACGATTTATTCTATAGCACTTACTATATATACATGCTATTGTAGTATGACTAGTATTGTAGGAAACGTTTTTGTACCGCATGTTGCTAAAATGGTAGAAAATGGAGCAAGTGGTAGAGAACTGACTGATTTGATAATAAGAACTGGACGTTTTCAGTTAATGGGTGCAATGAGTGTAATAATTGCTTTTATTGTTTTAGGGAAAAGTTTTATAAGTATTTGGGTAGGAAATGATAAAATTGAGGTTTATTACATAACTTTAATTTTAATCTTGCCAATGACGGTTTCATTAATCCAATCTACAGGAAATGCTGTTTTAGATTCGATGTTAAAAAAAATGGGTAGATCAATTATTTTATTGGTAATGTCAGGTATTAATATCTTATTATCAATCTTTTTTATAAAAAAAATTGGATATTTTGGTGCTGCTTTTGGAACAGCAATATCAGTATTAGTGGGAAATGGAATAATATTAAATGCATATATGTATAAAATATTTGATTTTGAAATTATACGTTTTTTCAAAGAAGTAAGCAAAGGAATTATATCAAGTTGTATTATTGCTGGGATCATTGTGATTCCTGTAGAAATGATAATTACTACAAATAGATTTACGTTCATTATCAAATGTATTATTTTTATATTAATAGATGGTATTTTACTTTATATACATGGGATGAATAATTATGAAAAAACGGTTGTAAGGGAAATAATAGTAAAATTAAAAAAAAAGTAAATTGTTAATATATCAAAATTATTTATTAAATTAGGAGAATTAAAATGAAAATAGCAGTAGCAGGAACAGGATATGTAGGATTAAGTATATCTACATTATTAGCTCAACATCATGAAGTTGTAGCATTAGATATTATTAAAGAAAAGGTAGATATGATTAATAATCATATCTCACCGATTCAGGATAAAGAAATTGAAGAGTTTTTAAAAACTAAAGATTTAAACTTAAAAGCAACTCTTGATAAAGAAGTTGCTTTTAAAAATGCCAAATTTGTAGTTATTAGTACACCTACTAATTATGATGAAACAAAAAATTATTTTGATACATCAAGTGTTGAAGAAACGATAGAATCTGTATTAAAAATTAATCCAGAAGCAATTATGATTATTAAATCAACAATTCCAGTAGGATTTACTAAATCAATGAAAGAAAAATATGGTATTGATAATTTAATTTTTTCACCAGAATTTTTAAGAGAAGGAAGAGCATTATATGATAATCTATATCCTTCTAGAATAGTAGTTGGTGAAAAAAGTGAAAGAGCAAAAGAATTTGCTTCTTTATTAGCAGAAGGTGCTATTAAAGAAGATATTCCAATGTTATTTACTGATAGTACCGAAGCGGAGGCAATTAAATTATTTGCAAATACATATTTAGCATTAAGAGTGTCATATTTTAATGAATTAGATACTTATGCTGAAATGAAAGGATTAAATACTAAAGAAATTATCGATGGGGTATGTTTAGATCCAAGAATTGGTAGTCACTATAATAATCCATCATTTGGATATGGAGGATACTGTTTACCTAAAGATACTAAACAATTAAAAGCAAACTATAAAGATGTGCCTGAAAATTTAATTAGTGCAATTGTACAGTCTAATAGTACAAGAAAAGATCATATTGCAGAAGAAATTTTAAAAAGAAAACCTAAAGTAGTTGGTATTTATCGTCTAACAATGAAATCAGGATCAGATAACTTTAGAGCTAGTGCAATTCAAGGAATAATGAAAAGAATCAAAGCTAAAGGTATTGAGGTAATTGTATATGAGCCAACTTTTAAAGACGATAATTTCTTTAATAGCAAAGTTGTTAATGATTTAAATGAATTTAAATCATTAAGTGATGTTATTGTTGTTAATAGAGTAAATGAAGAATTAAAAGATGTAGAAGAAAAAATATATACAAGAGATTTATACAAACGTGATTAAAAGGAAGTTTTAAAAATGACACAATTTAAAAATAAAACATTATTAATTACCGGAGGAACTGGTTCCTTCGGTAATGCTGTACTAAATAGATTTTTAGAAACAGATATTAAAGAAATTAGAGTATTTTCAAGAGATGAATTAAAACAAGACAATATGAGACATGAATATCAGGCGAAATATCCTGATGTTTTTCATAAGCTGAAGTTTTATATTGGAGATGTAAGAGATTTACATAGTATTAAAAATGCTATGCATGGTGTTGATTATGTTTATCATGCAGCAGCATTAAAACAAGTACCATCATGTGAGTTCTTTCCAATTGAAGCTGTTAAAACAAATGTTTTGGGAACAGAAAATGTTTTAACAGCAGCAATTGAATGTGGTGTTAAAAGGGTAGTATGTTTAAGTACAGATAAAGCAGCTTATCCAGTTAATGCTATGGGGACTAGTAAAGCAATGATGGAAAAAGTAATTGTTGCGAAAAGTAGAACAGTAGATCCAGAAAAAACAGCAATTATGTGTACAAGATATGGAAATGTATTGGCATCAAGAGGTTCAGTAGTACCTCTTTTTATTAACCAAATAAAAGAGGGAAATGATTTAACAGTTACAGATCCAACAATGACAAGATTTGTTATGACATTAGAAGAAGCAGTTGATTTAGTCTTATTTGCATTTGAAAATGGTGAAAGTGGAGATATTTTTGTCCAAAAAGCACCAGCTTGTACTATTGAGGTATTGGCTAAGGCAGTAAAAGGATTATTTAATGTTGATAATGAAATAAAAGTAATTGGTATTAGACATGGTGAAAAGATGTATGAAACATTATTAACAGATGAAGAATGCGCCAATGCAATAGATTTAGGTAATTTTTATCGTGTACCAGCAGATAAAAGAGACTTGAACTATGACAAATATTTCTTTGAAGGAATGGGAAAAAATACATTAACACAGTTCAATTCAAATAATACAAGACTGATGACCTTAGAAGAAGTAAAAGAAAAATTAATGGAAGTCAAGTTAGTAAGAGATGAATTGAATGATTGGGAGAATAAATAAAATGAAAATCTTAGTAACTGGTGCTAATGGTTTTGTTGGAAAAAACTTAGTTAGTACATTAAAAAATATTAAAGATGGTAAAGATAAAACAAGAAGTATAGATATCGAAGATATCTATACTTATGATCTTGATAGTACAATTGATGATTTAAAGAAATATACAAGTGATTGTGATTTTGTGTTTCATTTAGCTGGAATTAATCGTCCTAAAGATACTAGTGAATTTTATGAAGGTAATGCTTCGTTTACAGAAACATTATGTTCATTATTAAAAGAATATGATAATCATTGTCCAATTTTAATTAGCTCGTCAATTCAGGCTAGTAAAGATAATGATTATGGTAAAAGTAAAAAAGAAGGTGAAGAGTATCTTTTAAATCATGGTGAAACCATGAATTCAAAAGTATATATTTATCGTTTAGCTAATTTATTTGGTAAATGGTGTCGTCCTAATTACAATAGTGTTGTAGCAACATGGTGTTATAATGTAGCTCATGATTTAGATATTCAAATAAATGATGAAAGTGTAGCGTTACCTTTGTGTTATATTGATGATGTAATTGATGAGTTTTTAAATACTTTAGAGGGTCATCCAACAATTTGTAAAGAAGGAGTATATCAAGTATATCCAATTCATTTTATAAAATTAGGAGAACTTGCCAAAATTATTAAATCATTTAAAGAATCACGAAAAACATTACAGGTTCCTAATATGCAGGCTGATTCTTTAGAAAAAAAATTATATAGTACATATTTAAGTTATTTACCAAAAGATCAATTTTCATATCCATTAAAAATGAATATTGATCAACGTGGGTCATTTACAGAGTTTTTAAAAACAAATGAATTTGGTCAAGTAAGTGTTAATATTTCTAAGCCAGGAATTACTAAGGGTCAACATTGGCATCATAGTAAAAATGAAAAATTTTTAGTAGTTAGTGGTCAAGGGCTGATTCAGTTTAGAGATATTTATAGTGATGAAATCATTGAATACCATGTAAGTGGTGATAAATTAGAAGTAATTGATATCCCAACGGGATATACTCATAATATTATTAATATCGGTAAAACTGATATGGTAACAATTATGTGGGCTAATGAAGCATTTAACCCAGAACATCCCGATACATATTTTGAAGAAGTATAATTTTTTGAGTAATACATAGTTATAAAATTTGAAGAAATATGTATAAAGGCAATAGTTAAAATACTATGGAAGCATTTTGTATTTTAAAGATAATGATATGAATTAATGTCTTGAAGATGATTTAGATTAAATTATTGAATATGTAATAAAAATGAGTTAAATTAACTCATTTTTATTATACAAAAGGAGAAAATTATGGAAATAACAACAGATTATTCAAATGTTAAATGGCAAGAAAATGGTAAATTAAAATTATTAATTATAGTAGGTACTAGACCAGAAATTATTAGATTAGGTGCTGTAATAAATAAAGCAAGAAAATATTTTGACTGTATCTTAGCACATACAGGTCAAAACTATGATTATAATTTAAATGGAATTTTTTTTAAAGATTTAAAATTAGCTGATCCTGAAGTTTATATGAATGCTGTTGGTGATGATTTAGGAGCAACAGTTGGTAATATTATAAACTGTTCTTATAAACTTATGAATAAAATTAAACCTGATGCATTATTAATACTAGGAGACACAAATAGTTGTTTAAGTGCCATAAGTGCAAAAAGATTGCATATTCCTATCTTCCATATGGAAGCAGGAAACAGATGTAAAGATGAATGTTTACCTGAAGAAACAAATCGAAGAATTGTCGATATTATTAGTGATGTGAATCTTGCATATAGTGAACATGCTAGAAAGTATTTACATGAATGTGGTCTGCCAAAAGAAAGGGTTTATGTAACAGGTTCACCGATGGCTGAAGTATTACGTAATAACTTAAAAGAAATTGAAAACAGTAATATTCATGAAAAATTAGGATTAGAAAAGGGAAAATATATCTTATTAAGTGCTCATCGTGAAGAAAATATTGATACTGAAAAGAATTTCTTATCATTATTTTCAGCTATTAACAAAATGGCTGAAAAATATGATATGCCAATCTTATATTCATGTCATCCTAGATCTCGTAATCGTATTCAAGCTAGTGGTTTTAAACTAGATCACCGAGTAATTCAACATGAACCTTTAGGATTCCATGATTATAATTGTTTACAAATGAATGCCTTTGCAGTAGTAAGTGATAGTGGAACATTACCAGAAGAAAGTAGTTTCTTTACAAGTGTAGGGCATCCTTTCCCAGCAATTTGTATTAGAACAAGTACGGAAAGACCAGAAGCTTTAGACAAAGCTGATTTTATTTTAGCTGGTATTGATGGTGACTCATTACTACAAGCTGTAGATGTAGCAGTAGCTATGAATGAAGAAAAAGATTTAGGTATTCCAGTTCCAGATTATGTTGATGAAAATGTTTCTACAAAAGTAGTTAAACTAATTCAATCATATACTGGAGTAGTTAATAAGATGGTATGGAGAAAGTTCTAACATGTATATCAATACAAGATCTTATCAAGAAATGAAAATATCGATATGTGAAATATTAAATATTGATAATAAGCAACTAGGTGATCTACTTGAAAAGTGTTATCAGCAGTTTCAGGCTAATCAACCTGTTTTTATTTTAGATGATCAGTATCAGTATTTTTTAGATTATGTAAAAAAGCATTTAATTGTTGATCTTGATGAAATCCTTTTTATTCATTTATCAAGAAGACTAGATGATGATAACAATGGTTATAACTTAATTGATGTTTTAACTAAAGATACTGCATTATCAGCTTTTTTTAAGAAGTATGGAATAACTTTTAAATATGATGGTGTAATTAGAATATTTAAAAATAATCTAGAAATTGATTTATTAAATGATGATGAAGTATGTAATTATTTACGTTATCGGTTTGGCTATGTAATAAAGGATTATAGTATTAAAGGATATGCCTTTGGAGATGCTTTAAATAATAATGATAACTATGAAATGATTCAGGCAGGACCTGAATTATTTCAGTTTATTTATAATTTTGTTGATGATGATTTAATTGATGATTTTATTGAAAATAGTAAATTATATCAGTTTGATTATTTATTACCGTTTAATCAAATATGGTTTGAAAACTATGAAGAATTAAATGATCAAGAAAAACAGCATCATTTAGTTGTTAAAGTATTACAAAGATTATATGCCTATAAATATGAAAATACGATTTTTGATGATGATAACCCTGTCATTGGAATTAAAAATAATCAAACAATTAAGGAGAATAGTTTAATTTCTAAAATAGAAGTTAATTAATTACAAATATTAAAGAGGCTGTAACGTTTAATGGTTAAACCATATGCGTTTCAGCCTTTTTTTGTTGTGTGATACACATTGTGGTGCTTATCCCTATTCAATTAATTTAGTAATTAACAATATTACAACTGGGATATACGCATAACATCATTAACTTATCAGACAGTGAAGATTTAGTAACGCTAATGTAGGCAAATGAATCATTTGATTCAGAACATCCTGATACTTATTATGAAGAAGTAAATAAAAATAATAAATAATTTTGTATTAAATTTTGAAATATATGATGGGACAACAATTATTTATGTAGTATCAGGAATTGTTTCATTATTTGAGTAAGTATAGGTAATAATTGTGTGTTTGGATTGATTGAAAAGAAAATTTAAATGTAATATGTATTTTGATAAAATTAAAAAAAAGATGACTTAGACAACAAAAACTTTTTATACAATAATTAATTTATTATCTTTAGCCACAAAAGATTATTTAGTACCTAAAAAGAAGTTATCAGGAATTAGAAAAACATACTTAATTTTAAATGAAGCAATATTAAACTATAAATATATATTAATAAAATTAGAAGAATTAAATGATACAGTAAAAAGAGAAGATGTTATTACTGCATATGTTTATGAAAACTGATGAAATCATAACTATTTAATCATTAAAATAAGTAAAAATATATTTTAATAAGTATATGTTATTGAAGGGTAATATATTGATCGTATTGCAATAATAGACCAATTTAGGTATTATGTATTAAAGGAAGTGATATTATGATGAT
>JAGZCC010000076.1 GCA_018369555.1 Thomasclavelia spiroformis | reverse complement strand
GTAGTTAATGAATTCAAAGTGGCAAGAGATCAGGCTAATGAAGTTTACAATAATGCTAGTGCAACTCAAGAACAAGTAAATAATGCATTTGACAGACTTTCTAGTATCATGCAAAAATTAGAATTCTTCAAAGGTGATAAAACAGCCTTAAAAGCATTCATCAATAAAGTAAGTGGCTTAGAAGCTGTAAAATACACAGAAGCTACATGGACACCATTCAATGATGCCTTAACAGCAGCAACTAGTGTATATGAAGATGAAAATGCAATGCAAGAAGAGGTAAATAATGCATACAATGAATTAGTCACAGCGTTCTTAAAGTTAAGATTAATTCCAGATAAGAGTTTATTAGAAGACTTAATTAACCAAGCAGAAGGATTAGAAAGTGCAAATTATACCAAAGCAACATTTGATGGATTAACAAAAGCTTTAAATGAAGCTAAAGCAGTATTTGATAATCCAAATGCAACGCAAGTTGAAGTAGATAATGCAAAAGATGTTTTAGCAAAAGCAATGGCAAACTTACAAACAGTAAAAGCACCAGTAAATAATGGTGATACAACTGTAAGTGTAAAAACAGGTGATACAATTAATTTATGGTATCCATTTGCAACTTTAGCGCTTGCGTCAATTGCGTTATACGGAAATAAAAAAAGAAAACATTAATTGAAATTAAAGGTTAGATGGTTGTTATATATGCAATTTATCTAACCTTTTTTTGCTATTATAAAAGTATACTTTTGATTGTTTTTAGTTTATAATATTTTCGAGGTGTAATATGAAAAAATTAGTTAAACTATTGTTAGTGATGATTTTATGGATTGGGTTAATTGGATGTCAACCTAAAGAAAAAAATAATTATACAGGAACTTATACTTTAAAATATTTTTATGTAGAAGGGTGTTCGAATTGTGAATATTTTTCAAAGAATGGATTACCGTTAATTGAAGAAGAGTTTGGAGATCATATAAAAATTATTAAATACGACATGGATGATCGTGAAAGTGTCGATGAGGTTAGAAATGCATATGATGAGGTTGTTAATAATATAATAGATTTTAATCAAGATGATTATGGGTTTGGACCATTTTTAGTGCTTGATGGATATTTTGCTCAACTTGGGGTTGAGGATGTTGACTATTTTTTAAAGAATCTTATTTCTGCTATTAATGATAATCAATTAAGTGAACCGATGGGTAATGACACTTACTATTATTTTAAAGATGGTAAAATAAAGGAGGGGTAATATGTCAACACCACATAATGAGGCTTCTGCCGGTGAAATTGCAAAGACAGTTTTAATGCCGGGGGACCCACTTAGAGCAAAGTTTTTAGCTGATACATATTTAACAGATGTTAAGCAGTTTAACAGTGTTAGAAATATGCTTGGTTATACAGGGATTTATAAAGGAAAAAAAGTTTCTATTATGGGTTCGGGAATGGGAATACCATCAATGGGGATTTATAGTTATGAATTATTTAGTCAATATGGAGTGGAAACGATTATTAGAATTGGTTCTTGTGGTTCGTTAAGAAAAAATGTTTGTTTACGAGATATAATTATTGTACAAGGATGCTGTACAGATTCTAATTTTGCTCATCAATATGAATTACCTGGAACATATAGTGCAATTAGTGATTTTGATTTGTTAGAAAAAGCAGTTAAGAAAGTTCGTCAGTTAAATGTTAATTATCATGTGGGAAATGTTTTATCTACTGATATTTTTTATCATGCCAATAATGATACAACTGAAAAATGGGCATCAGTTGGTTGCTTGGGAGTTGAAATGGAATCTTATGCTTTGTTTGCAACAGCTGCGTATTTAAATAAAAAAGCATTAACGCTATTGACTGTATCAGATTCTTTAGTATCTAATGAACAAACAACAGCGAAAGAACGTGAAAAAACGTTTATTACGATGATGGAAATTGCTTTGGAGGTTGCTTAATGAAGCAGAAGTTTGCTTTCTTTGATTTTGATGATACACTGATTCATGGTGATTCAGGAAAAGCGTTATTAATTTATTATTTAAAAAAACATCCATTATCGGTTTTTAAATTATTGAAAGTTGTTGTTTTGTATCCGTTATACTTATTGGGAATTGTTGGATTTAAAAAGGTAAAATCATCGTGGTTATTTCCAATGGATAATTTGAATGATGATGAGTTAAAAGATTTTTATCAATCTTCTTTAGTGCCTAAATATTATTTGAATGTTGTTGATGAGTTAAAAAATAAAAAAGAACAGGGATATATGGTTTATATTTGTTCGGCGTCGATTGAAGGATATTTGCGTTTTTGTGATTTACCAGTTGATGGAATTTTGGGAACGAAAACAAAGTTTGTTAATGGTAAATATACAAGTAAGATGATTGGTGAAAATTGTAAAAAATTTGAAAAAGTAGTTCGTTTAAATGAGGTTCTTGAACAGTTGGATTTAGAAATTGATTATGATAATTCATATGCATATTCTGATTCATTACATGATATTCCAATGTTGAAAATGGTGAAAAATAGAGTAAAAATAAATAAAAAAAATGGAGAAATGACCCCATTTATAATTAAAGAGTAGGTAACTGCTCTTTATTTTGTATCCAAATCTATGAATAATAGCATAATATTAATAAGACCAGCAATTCCTACAAGTATATAGATAAGCATTGATAAAAAGCTATCGACTCCAAATAGTGAATCAACAAGATTAAAATTAAATAAACCTATTAATCCCCAATTTATAGCACCTATAATTGTTAGGATTAAAGAAATTTTTTGTAATATATTCATTATCTCATCCTCCTTATTAGAGTGTATCCAATAAAATATAATTTTATACATAATATTGATAGATTAACATATTTTATTAGTGGGGGTGCGATTTTGAAAAAGATATATATTGGTATTGCTGTAGTTGTAGCGTTGGTGGTAGGGACGTTGATATTTTTTAAATTCAAAGATACTTCGTTGGATAAAACAATTGAAAAAGTTAAAGCTTATGATAAATATACACTTACGTGTAATATGGAAATGGTTGAAAATGATGAATTAAAGAATTATTTGGTAAATGTAAGTTACTTTAAGGAAAAAAAGGATGAGTATTATAAAGTTGAGCTTTATGATAAGTCATTAAACCAATCACAAATTATTGTAAAAAATACGGAAGGTGTTTTTGTATTGACCCCAACTTTAAATCAAGTATTTAAATTTCAAAGTGATTGGCCTAATAATTCCCCTAAACCCTATATTTATCAATCTTTAATAAGTTTATTAGAAGAAGGTGAGGTAGAAAAAATAGAAAAAGGATACCAAGTTAAAAGTAAAGTTACTTATCCAAATGACTCAAGGATTGTTAGTCAGGAAATGATTTTTGATAAATCTTTATCACCTGAACAAGTTATAGTATTAGATAAAGATGATTCTGAAATTATTACGGCTAATTTTACTGAATTTAAAACAGATATTAAATTAGATAAAAATGATTTTGATGAAAAGAGTGTTTTAGAAAAGAGTATTAATGAATATTCTGATGTGGCCAGTGAATTACCTTTGTATCCTGTTGCATTAATGGGAAGTTCGTTGAATAGTGAAAAAGTATCGACTATAGATGGAATGACTAATCATATTTTAAAATTTACAGGTGATAAAAACTTTACGGTTATTGAATCGCCAATAACTCCAAGTGATGATATGAAGATTGAAGAAATTAATGATGAAGTTATTGATCTTGTAGATGGGGTTGCTTTTTATGGTAATAATGAGTTAATGATGATAAAATCTGGGATTTTATGTAAGATTTATTCTGAGGATTTGAGTAAAGATGAAATGGTTAGTGTGATTAGTAGTATGCAGATATCTAGTATTAAATAGAGGCGTTGCCTCTATTTACATAATTATTTGATTAGTTAATTGAAATATTATAATATTTGGATTATACTAGGATTTACGGAGGTATTTTTATGAGTTTACGTAGAGATACATATGCAATGATTAATTTAAAGTATTTAAAAAAGAATATAGAAATAATTTATCAGCGATTTAAACGTCCGTTGATGGCTGTTATTAAAGCCGATGCTTATGGGCATGGATATAAAGAAGTTGCTAGTTATATAAAGGATCTAGAATATATTGAAATGTTCGCTGTAGCGACGTTACAAGAAGCGATTGAGTTGAGAGAACTAGGAATAACAAAGGGAATTTTAATTTTAGGAGCAGTTCCAACAACAAAAGAAGAAATAGAATTAGCTATTAGTTATGATATATCTTTAACAATGATTTCTTTAGAATATATGTATCATTTGCAAACGTTGATATCTAATCAGCCATTAAAAATTCATATAAAACTAGATACGGGAATGCAACGAATTGGGTTGACAAGTAAAAAAGAATTGGAAGAAATGTTACAAACAATTGATCGAAAAAAGTTTGTTTTAGAAGGTATATTTACTCATTATGCAACTGCTGATGGAGAAGAAAATGCATTTATAAAACAACAAGAATTATTTTATGAATTAGTTGATCAATACGAATTTAAGTATATTCATTGTTGTAACAGTGCGGCAATGGCATATCATCAAGATAAGAAGTCTAATTTAGGAAGAATTGGAATTGTTATGTATGGTATAGATCCAGCAGGAAATGAGTCTGATTGTTATAAACAAGTAATGTCGCTATTTACTAGAGTTTCTATGGTAAAGAAAATAAAAGCGGGGAGTCGTGTTGGTTATGGTTTGACTTATACAGCTAAGCAGGATGAATATCTTGCTACTTTACCGATAGGTTATGCAGATGGAATAATTAGAAAAAATCAAGGGCGTAAAGTTTATATTAATGGTAAATATTTTGAAATTGTAGGCAGAGTATGTATGGATCAAATGATGGTAAGGGTTGATGAAAGTATAAAAGTAGGCGATGAAGTTGAAATTTTTGGGGATCATATTAGTTTGGCTAGTATGGCTAAAGATTTAGATACTATTCCCTATGAAATAATATGTTTGATTTCAAAAAGAGTGGAACGTATATATATAAAATAATAAAAAGCTATAACTACTAAAATTAGAAGTTATAGCTTTTATGTTGTAAAAAAGAGATTGTATCTCCATAATCGTTAGATTATTTTACAGTCTCCTTATTTAAATAATTGAGCAAGTCTATAATATGATAATGCTCCAGTTGTGTTCGTAGTTATTTTTCCATCTTCATAAACTATAGTTTGTGGCACTGTTGTATCAGTAATATCTAATTTTTTTTCTAACCAAGTACTATATGTACTGTCGTTAGAAATATCCACATAGTATAATGATTTTCTACGATTTCTTGTTAAGAATTCAGTCATAGTATCTTGATAAGCAAGTGTTGCACTGTCACTGTTATTTCCAATTACTACTACAAAACTATCCTTATCTTTTACTTTTTCGACAAGCGCACTTTGAGTTATTGTTTTAAATTCAACATGAGTAATTTTACGATAAACGAATAATCCTAAAAATACTACAATTACAATTCCAAAAATGCTAAGTTCTTTCCAAAATTTTTTTATCTTTTCCATGATTAGCCTCCATAACAGTACTTATATATGATATCAAAAAATTAAGTTAAAAACAATATTAACTGTCCTTTCTAAAAAAATAATCAAAAAAAGATAAATAGATTAAGAAAATTGGTGATAAATAATAAAATAACATCGTAAAATTAGCGATGTTATTTATGTTTTAAAGCATAATTCCATGTATCACGACACATATCTTCGATCCCTTTAGTTGCGACCCAACCTAATTCTTTTTTTGCACGTTCTGGATTTGCGTAGCAAGTTGCAATATCTCCAGGACGACGATCTTTGATAGTATAGTTAACTTTAACATTATTAACTCGTTCAAATGTTTTTACTAAATCAAGAACACTATATCCGGTTCCGGTACCTAAATTACAAATATGAACTCCTGGTTTTGCGTAATGCTCAATTGCTTTAACATGTCCTTTTGCTAAATCTACGACATGAATATAATCACGAACCCCTGTACCATCAGGTGTATCGTAATCATCACCAAAGACACCAAGGCATTCTAATTCACCTGTTGCAACTTTCATGATATATGGCATTAAATTATTAGGTATTCCTTTAGGATCTTCCCCAATTAATCCTGATTCATGAGCACCGATTGGATTAAAATATCTTAATAGTGTAACTGACATTTGAGGGCAAGCGTGTTGAACATCAGTTAAAATTCTTTCCATCATAGCTTTGCTAGTTCCATAAGGATTTGTAGTTTCGCCTAGTTTACAATCTTCTGTAATTGGAACAGTTTCAGGGTCTCCATATACTGTGGCACTAGATGAAAAAACGATTTGATTAACATTGTATTTTTTCATCATTTTACTAACGATTAATGTTGTAGTTAAGTTGTTAGTGTAATATTCAATTGGTTTTTCTACTGATTCGCCAACTGCTTTAAAAGCAGCGCAATGAATAACAGCATCAATTTTATTTTCTTTAAATACAGATTCTGTTTTTTCTTCATTTAAAATATTAAATTCATAAAACTTAACTTCTTTTCCGGTAATTTCTTTAATATGTTCTAATACTTCTGGTTTAGAGTTGGAAAAATCATCGATTACAGTTACTTCATATCCAGCATCTAATAATTCTACACAAATATGGCTACCAATATAGCCAGCTCCTCCACAAACAAGTACATTCATTATTTTTTCCTCCTGATTTTATGTTTTTATGATAACATTTTTATACATTAAATAAAAGAAATGAATTTTAATTTTAATAAATAACTGAATATTTAATAATATTCAGCTATTTATTTATTATTTTTTTAGTGATATTATCAGGAGCAAATTCATAATCTAAAAATTCCATTTCAAAAATACCCTGCCCCTGAGTGATAGACCTTAAATCAACAGCGTAATTCATAACTTCATTCATTGGTGCTTCAGCAATAATTTTTATTAAACCGTCATTTAAAATATCGCTTCCAATAACACGTGCTCGTTTAGTATTAAAATTACTCATAATATCACCAGTATATTCTTCGTCAACAATTACTTTCATTTTCATATAAGGTTCAAGCAATGCTGGATTTGCTTTTGGGATGGCTTCTTTAAAACACATTGAGGTAGCTGTTTTAAATGCCATTTCTGATGAATCAACATTATGATATGAACCATCGATTAATGTGGCTTTAATTCCTAAAACAGAATATTTAGCTAAAATACCTGTTTTAACACTTTCTGCTAATCCTTTTTCAACGGCTGGAAAGTATGTTTTAGGAATAGCACCACCAAATATTTTTTCTTCAAAAATGTAAGGTTTAGTATAATCGTATGATGGTTCAAAAGTGATTTCTACTTCACCAAATTGTCCGTGACCACCTGATTGTTTTTTGTAACGGGTTCTTTGGGTAATGCTTTTTTTGATTGTTTCACGATATGGTATTTTAATATCTTCAAATGTAGCATCGACTTTAAATTTATTTTTTAATTTTGATAATAGGATATCTAAATGAATATCACCGATGCCATATATACATTGTTGCTTTGTTTCATAGTTTGGTTTAAATTGTAATGTTGGATCTTCTTCTAATAATTTATTAATAGCGTTTGTAATCTTTTCTTCATTACTTTTACCGACTGGGACAATTGCTTTGCCATAATATGGTGTAGAAAAATTAATTTCCGGAACAATTATCTGGTATCCTGCCATACATAATGTATCGTTAGTTTTAGAAATATTAAATTTTGTAACAGCACCGATATCTCCAGCATGTAAGCAATCTACTTCAACTAATTTTTTTCCTATTGGCTGATATAGTTTTGTGATTTTTTCAACTTCTTTACTTTTTACATTATATATTGATGTCCCGTTATATATAGTTCCTGTTATAACTTTAAATAAAGAAGTACGTCCAATAAATGGATCAGCAATTGTTTTGAAGATAAAAATACTACCAGGTAATTTTTCATCATAACCAATAATTTCTTCTTCGTTTTTATCAATATTTTTAACGATCAGTGAATTACTCATATCGCCTGCAGCACTAAAGAAAGCGACTATTGAATTTAAAATAATTTGGATGCCGATTTGATCAGTACCACATAAAACAGGGATTAATGTTTTTTCAATAACTCCTTTACGCAAAGCTAAAGAAATTTCTTCTTTGGTAAAAGGTTCTTCGTTAATATACTTTTCTAATAATTCATCACTTGTATTGGCGACAGCTTCATCAATCATTTCTTTAATTGGTGTGACTTGATCCATCAATTCTTCAGGAATATCCATAGGTCGAGTTTTTGTGCCTTCAAAAATACGTCCTTCCATTTTAGCAACATTAATATATCCAATCATTTTATTATTATCCATAATTGGTACTTGAATAGGAGCAATAGCTTTACCATAAGTATTTTTTAATTGTTGTAATTTTGTTGTATAATCACTATTTGGATTATCTAAACCATTGATATAAATTATTTTAGCTTTATCTTTAGCCTTATACATAGCTTGTTTAGTTCCGGCGTTGATTCCAGATGATGAAGGAACGATTATTAAAGCAGATTCACAGACACTTAAAGCAGCTTCACATTCACCGACAAAGTCAAAAGTACCAGGAACATCAATTAAATTAATTTTACAGTTATTCCATTCGACGGGAATAACAGAAAGATTAACAGAAGACTTACGAGCAATTTCTTCATTGCTATAATCACTAAGTGTATTTCCGTTATTAACATTACCAATACGATCTATTAAGCCGCTACGATAGGCCATTGCTTCGATAATGCTTGTTTTACCGCAACCAGAATGTCCTAAGACAGCAACATTTCCGATTTCATTTGCATGATAAGTTCTCATTAAAATAACCACCTTTCTATAATTGAACTTTATAGTTTAATTTTAACACATCTTTAAATAAAAAAGCATAAATATAGTAACAAAAAAGATAACGCTTACATATTTTTGCTGTATTTAATAGGCAAAGACATAAATTGAACGATAATAAGATTTGAATGTAAAGTTTTGTAAGAAAATAAAAAAAATTAAATTTTATGTTGAAAAATTGTAAAAGTTATGATAAGATAAATCTTGCTTGAGCTGATAAGTGTTTGAAAAGTAACAAGCGAAAAAATAAATTAAAAAATAGTTGACTTGTTGATGTAGATATGATATATTAATTAAGCAAGATTGATGGAGGTTTAGCTCAGTTGGGAGAGCATCTGCCTTACAAGCAGAGGGTCAGCGGTTCGAGTCCGTTAACCTCCACCATTTAAATTAAAGAAGCCGGCTT